>NZ_LGCW01000276.1:0-56103 GCF_001279365.1 Streptomyces sp. NRRL F-5755
CCTGCTGTCCGCCGGCGCGCGGGCCCGGCTGCTGGTCGTGGGGCGCCGCAGCCCGGGCCGGCACGACCTGAGGAAGATCGGCGCGGTCGCGCACGCGGCACTGCACCACGCGGCGTGCCCGGTGGCCGTGGTGCCCCACCCGTAGGCTGGGAACAGCGGACGGCCCTGCGCAAGTGCCCCCGACCGGGGTCCGTTCGGCCCTGTTGCCGCGATCCCGCTTCGGGGAGGCTGGCAGGCAGGCAACGAGTGCCCGGACGAACGCCGCCGGAGCAGAGGGTGTGCAGGATGAACGACGAAGACGCTCAGCAGGTCGAGGAACTCCGTGAACCGGTGGCTCCCCGGGGGATGCAACAGCTGCCCCGGGGCGAATCGCTGCGGCTGCTGGGCAGCGTCCCGCTCGGCCGGCTGGTGTTCACCCAGAACGCCCTGCCGGCCATCCGACCCGTCAACCACCTCATGGACGGCGAGGACATCATCGTCCGGCTCAACGACGGCGCGACCCTGACCTCGATCGCACCGCCCGCGGGCGAGGCGGGCCTGGTGGTCGCATACGAGGCCGACACCATCGACCCACGTACCCACCTCGGCTGGAGCGTCATCGTCACCGGCTACGCGCGACTGGTGGCCGACCCGGCGCAAGTCGCCCGCTACGAAAGCCTGCTGCGCCCCTGGGTGCAACAGACCATGAACGGCGTCCTGCGCATCCAACCCGACCTGGTCACCGGCTTCCGACTGGTGGCACAACCCGCGGTCGCGGCGTGCGCCGCGGGGGGCGAGCGTCGCTGAGGCCCCGGCGCCGTCACGAAGCGGCCAGCATGGCCGCCAACGGCGCGCGCCCCCTGCTCCGACCGGACCATGGCGCCCGGTACTTGCCGTACTGGCAGGCTGGCGTGGTGCGCACATCTCGGCAAGCAGCCGAGCGCGAGTTGCGCGAGGAGATCGGGTGGACCGACATCGAGGTCACCGGCGCCGTGCTGTGCCGGTGGCGACACGACTTCACGCGGGCCGGGATGCCGGCCCGTCAGCATGAGGAGATCTTTCTCGCCCGGGGCCCCGCCGGGACCCGATCGGTGACGTTGCGGCCGCGCATGCGACGGACAGGACCTTCCGGTGGCACTGGTGGTCACCGGACGATCTGTCCGCCGGCCGCGAGCCGACATGGCCGCCGCAGCTGGGCGAACTGCTCGCCGCAGTACGGGAATCCGGCGCGCCGCCGACGCCCGTCGGCCTCGGTTACGTCTCGAACGGGGCCGTCAGCGGGGGACGACCCAGGAGGGCTCCGGAGCCCTCTACAGCCGACCCGTCACGCCTCCCCGCCCAGCGGTGCGCGCCATACGATCCGGCTGCCGCCGTCGTCCGGCGTGTGGATCTCCATCGTCCCGCCCACCCGGTCCGCCCGTTCCGCCAGGTTGGTCAGTCCGCTGCGCCGGCCGCCCTGCGGGATGCCCCGGCCGTTGTCCGTGACGGCCAGCACGACCTCGTCGCCGGTGGCCTGCAGTGCCACCTCCACCCGGGTCGCATGGGCGTGCCGGGCCGCGTTGCTCAACAGCTCGGTCAAAGCCGCCACGACATGGTCGGCGACCTGGACGGGTACGTCCGTGTCGAGCAGGCCCTCCATGCTCAGCCGGGGCGGGAAGCCCAGCGCCGTACCGGCCTCCCCCACCGCACGCGCCACCCGGGCCCGCAGGCTCGGACCCGTGTCCTCCTCCCGGACCCGCAGACCGAAGATCGTCGACCGGATGATCTTGATGGTCTCGTCCAGATCGCCCACTGCCCGGGTGACCCGCTCCGCCGCCCCGGCGTGCTCGACCAGCCGGGCCGCGCTCTGCAGCGTCATCCCGGTGGCAAACAGCCGCTGAATGGCCAGATCATGCAGATCACGGGCGATCCGGTCGCGGTCCTCCAGCAGGGCCAGCTGCTCGGCATCCCGCCGGCGCTCGGCCAGCTCCAGGGCCAGCGCCGCCTGCCCGGCGAACGCGTGCAGCGGCTCCAGCTCCTCCTCGGTGAAGACCGGCTCCCCCTCGGCCCGCGCCAGCAGGAGGACGCCCCGGGCGCTCTCGCTGCCCAACGGCACGGCCACCGCGGGGCCCAGGCCGTCGAACCGGCGGGGCCCGGCGGCATACCGGTCGTCGGCCGCCAGCCCGGACGTGGTCACCGGCCCGCCCGAGGTGAGAGCGGCACCGGACAGCGTGCCGTCGGCCGGGACCACCAGGCCGCGGCGCTTGTCGGCGTTGCCGCCGAGCGCCAGCTCGACGACCAGGTCGCCGGTGCCGGGCATCGGCACGCACACATCCGCCAGCCGCGCCCGGGTGATCTCCTGCGCCCGGCGGGCGATCAGCTCCAGGACCTCCAGGCGGGGAATGCCGGACAGCAGGCTGTTGGTGATCTCCGCGCCCGCCTTCAACCAGCGCTGCTGGCGCTGCGAGCCCTCATAGAGCCGGGCGTTGTCGATCGCCACACCGGCCGCGACCGACAGCGTGGAGATCACCGACTCGTCCTCCGCGTCGAAGTCCTGCCCGCCGCGCTTATCGGTCAGATAGAGGTTGCCGAAGACCTCATCACGCACCCGGATCGGCACGCCCAGGAACGTGCGCATCGGCGGATGGTGCGCCGGGAAGCCGTACGACGACGGATGGGCGCTGAGATCACTGAGCCGCAACGGCTCGGGCTTGCGGATCAGTTCGCCCAGGATGCCGTGCCCGGCGGGCAACGGCCCGATCGCCGCCACCTGTTCAGGGGTCAGGCCCACGGTCAGGAACTGCGAGAGCCGTCTGCCGTCCGGGCCGATCACCCCCAGCGCCGCATACTCCGCATCGACCAGCAGCGCGGCGGCCTCGACGATACGCCGCAGCACCTGGGGCAGATCCAGTTCCCGCCCCACCGAGACCACCGCCTCCAGCAGGCTGTGCACCCGGTCCCGGGTCCCGCGCGCCGCGTCGATGCGTGCCTGCAGCTCCTCCAGCAACTCATCCAGTCGCATCTGCGGCAGCCGCGACAACGACTCCTGCGTACCCACCGGTCCTCCTTCTCCGCTCCGCCCGCCGTACCCGGTCAGCGTAACCCTGTCCGGACAGCGGCTCCCGACCGCCGCCATCCTGCGCTCATCCGCTGCCGCCCAGGTCATGCGTGTGACGCAGCGGGCCTGGTGGCCCTGGGATGAAGGCGGATAGGCCCCTGCTCCCCGGCCCCTTCCTCGGCCAGACTCGTCCGGCGGGGGCAGGGACCGGCATGGCGGCCGGTCCCGTGAGGCACCGACCGAGGGGAGGTATCGCCGTGCAGGACCGCACCGTTGCCGAGGTGATGACGTGGGATGTCGTCCAGGCCCGCCCGGACACCCCGGCGCAGGAGCTGGCCCGGCTGCTCGACGTCCACCGGATCAGCGGCCTGCCGGTGGTGGACGGCGACGACAAGGTCATGGGGGTGGTCTCCCGTACGGACCTGCCCGCGCCCCCGGGCGGCCGGGACGGGAGCCCTGCCGTACTACGCCCGGTGCCGCGCCGTCCGGCCGGTACCGCGACCGCCCGCGGCACGACCGCGGGCGAGGTGATGACCACTCCGGCGGTCACCGTGCACCCGGAGCACCGTGTGGTGGACGCCGCCCGCATCATGCAGCGCCGGCACGTCGACCGGCTGCCCGTCGTGGACGAGGAGGACCGCCTCATCGGCATCACCACCCGCCGCGACCTGCTGCGGGTCTTTCTGCGGACGGACGAGCAGATCCGTGCGGAGGTGGCCGACGAGGTGCTGGGCCGCGCCCTGGACGTACCGCCGGGCGACGTGCTGGTCTCGGTACGGGACGGCGTCGTGACCCTGCGGGGAACGCTCCCGCACGAGGACGACATCCCGGCCGCGATCGGTCTGACCTGGCGGGTTGACGGAGTCGTGGGCGTGGTCAGCCGCCTCGTCGCGCGCGCGGGCGGCGACGGTCCCCCGCACACCGGGGCCTTATGGCGGACGCGGGACTGACCGGTCACGCCCCGGCCCCGCCCGGCGCTGCGCGGTCCGGGCCGGGTAGCCGGGGGCAGGCCGCGGAATTCCCCGCCGGACCGGGCACCGGGGCCCGTCAGCGCCGCGGGCCGCCGTCGCGCGGCGACGCGGCGGGGCCCGTCCGGGGTTCCTGGGAGCCCGCGAGCGCCTGGGTGGCGATGACGGCGGCCTGGACGCGGCGCTCCACGCCCAGCTTGGCCAGCAGGCGGGAGATGTTGTTCTTGACGGTCTTCTCCGCGAGGTAGAGCCGCTTGCCGATCTCCCGGTTGGTCAGGCCCTCGCCCACCAGCGCCAAAATCTCCCGCTCCCGCTCGCTCAGCCCGGACAGGCCGTCCGGCCGCTCCTCCTGCTTGGGCTCGCCGCGCAGCCGGGCCATGACACGGGCGGTGGCGCCGGCGTCCAGCAGCGACTGGCCGGAGGCCACCGTCCGTACGGCGTTGACCAGGTCGGTCCCGGTGATCTGCTTGAGCACGTACCCGGCGGCGCCCGCCATGATCGCGTCCAGCAGGGCCTCCTCGTCGTCGAACGAGGTCAGCATCAGGCACACCAGGTCCGGCATCCGCGAGCGCAGCTCACGGCAGACGCTGACGCCGTCGCCGTCCGGCAGCCGGACGTCCAGGATCGCCACCTGCGGACGCAGGGCGGGCACGCGCACCAGCGCCTGTTCGGCGGTGTTCGCCTCCCCCACCACGGTGAGGTCCGGTTCGGCGTCCAGGAGGTCGTGCACGCCGCGGCGCACCACCTCGTGGTCGTCGAGCAGGAAGACGCTGACCGGTGCCTTCGTCCGGGCGTCGGCCGGGTTCTCCGTCATCACACAGCTCCGATGTTCCTGATCCGGCCCGCCCGCGCGGGCGGTGCCACTGATCAGCCTGCCGCACGCCAGGGCCGAAGGGCCAGGGCCGGACGGCCCTTCTTGCCACCGCATCCGGGCATGATTCTCCCGGCCGGTCTCAGCGGACGCGTTCCCAGCCGCGCCGGGGTGGCCGCGAGCCCAGCTGCGCGTCGCGGCTGCGGTAGACGATGTACGGGCGGGTGAGGTAGCCCAGGGGCGCGGTGAGCATGTGGACGAGCCGGGTGAACGGCCACACGGCGAACAGGGCCAGCGCGCTGAGCGCGTGCAGCTGGTAGAGCAGCGGTACGCCGGTCATCAGCGTGGGCTCGGGCCGAAAGGAGAGCACCGACCGGAACCACGGGGAGATGGTGGTGCGGTAGTCGTAGCCCGCGCCGGCGATGTTGGCGTCGACCGTGGCGGCCAGTCCCAGCACCAGGGCGAGGGTGAGCAGGACGTACATCAGCTTGTCGTTGCGTGTGGTGGCGCTGAACACGGGGCCGACGGTACGGCGCCGGTAGATCAGGAGGGCCAGGCCGCCGAGTGTGCACACGCCCGCGACGGTGCCCAGGGCGACGGCGGTGACGTGGTAGGCGTGCTCGGTGATCCCGGCGGCCTCGGTCCAGCCGTGCGGGATCAGCAGACCCACCACATGGCCGATGATCACCAGCAGGATGCCGAAGTGGAACAGCGGGCTGCCGATGCGCAGCAGGCGGTTCTCGTGGAGCTGGGACGAGCGGGTGGTCCAGCCGAACTTGTCGTAGCGGTAGCGCCAGATGTGTCCGCCGATGAACACGACCAGCGCCACGTACGGCAGCACCACCCACAGCAGGATGCTCATCGGCGGCCTCCCGCCGGGTCGGGCAGGTACGAGGGCGGGGCGAAGGGGGCCAGGCCCACCTGTTCCTCGGGCGGTCCTTCGGCGGCGAGCCGGGCGACGGCGGTGCGCTGGTCCCCGGCCAGGGGCGGCAGGGTCGCCGACACCGAGTCCAGGACGTGCGCCCAGGGCGCGGACGCGTCGTGCAGGGCCAGGCGGAGGAGTTCCAGGCCGGCCCGGTGCTCCAGGAGCAGGCGCCGGCCCGGCTCGGGCTCGGCCGCGGCGAATTCCAGTACGACGGCGAGGTGGTCGGGGAGTTCGTCGTCGGACAGCCGCAGTCCGGCGGCGGCGTAGGCCGTTTTCATGCGGAGCAGCGCGACTCCGCGTTTCCGGGTGTCTCCGCAGGCGTAATAGGTCAGGAACGGGCAGCAGCGCTTCTTGTGGTCGAAGACGCCGACGTATTCCGTGGCCAGCTTCTCGGTATCGCTCCCGGCCACGTGGTCGAGGAAGCGGAGCATGGGGGCGGCGACCGGGCCGGGCAGGAGACGCGCGGTCCGGTGGGCCAGGCGTACGCGCCACGGGAAGTGTTCGTCGGGGTAGGCCAGCAGCAGCGACTGGACCTGCCAGGCCGGTTCGCGTACGGGGGCGGGTACGGGTACGGAAAGGTGGTCGGTCACGGCTTCGGCTCGCTCTCGGCGTTCGGATCGGTACCGTCCACCGGTTCCGCCGGAGTACTCCCCCGGCTTCCGGACCGGTCTGCGGAGCGGCTTCCGGACCGGCGGGGGAACAGCCCTTGTGGGCTGCCCTTGCCGTCCCAGTTCAGGAGGTTGACACGGGCTTCCTTGTCGGCCGGGTCGGTGAGGGTGCCGGTGGTCTGGCGGGCTTGCAGCATGCGGAAGTTCTCGACGGCGATCGGCGAGTTCGCGCCGGAGGACTCCCCGAACGGGCCGGAGCTGCCCGCCCCTCCCCCGTCGCCGCCCATTCCCGGACCGCCCTCGTAATCAAGGCTGCATTCGGTGGCCAGTTCCTCCAGCCCGTGGGCCTGTTCGGCGTGGGCGGGCGGGATGACATAACGCTCGTCGTATTTGGCCAGGGCCAGGAGGCGGTACATGTCGTACATCTCCTCCTCGCTCATGCCGACCGCCTCGGGAATGGCGGCGTCGGGCTCGCGGCCCAGGTTGATGTCGCGCATATAGCTGCGCATGGCCGCCAGCCGTCGCAGTACGGCGTCGACGGGGCCCGGGTCGCCCGCGGTGAACAGCTCGGCCAGGTACTCCACGGGGATGCGCAGCGCGTCGATGGCGGCGAACAGGTTCCCCCGGTCCTCCGCGTCGTGTCCGGTGCCGCCGACCGCGTCCACGACCGGGGACAGCGGCGGGATGTACCAGACCATCGGCATCGTGCGGTACTCCGGGTGGAGGGGCAGGGCCACCCGGTAGGTGCTGATCAGCGAGTGGACGGGCGAGCGCCGCGCCGCCTCGATCCAGTCGCGCGGGATGCCGTCCCGCTCGGCGGCCGTGATCACGGCGGGGTCGTGCGGGTCGAGGAGGACGCGCCGCTGTGCCTCGTACAGGCCCTTGTCGTCGGGGGTGGCGGCGGCTTCCAGGACGCGGTCGGCGTCGTAGAGCACCAGGCCGATGTAGCGCAGGCGCCCGACGCAGGTCTCGGCGCAGACGGTGGGCAGGCCCACCTCGACGCGCGGGAAGCAGAAGGTGCACTTCTCGGCCTTGCCGGTGCGGTGGTTGAAGTACACCTTCTTGTACGGGCAGCCCGTCACGCACATCCGCCAGCCGCGGCAGCGGTCCTGGTCGACGAGGACGATGCCGTCCTCGGTGCGCTTGTAGATCGCCCCGGAGGGGCAGGACGCCGCGCACGAGGGGTTGAGGCAGTGCTCGCAGATCCGCGGCAGGTAGAACATGAACGTCTGCTCGAACTGGAACCTGATCTTCTCGGAGACCTCGTCGAGCAGGACGTCCTGCTCGCTGGTCGCCCTCGACCCGCCCAGGTCGTCGTCCCAGTTCGCCGACCAGGTGATCTTCATGTCCTCGCCGGTGATCAGCGACTTGGGCCGGGCGACGGGCGTGTGCTCCTGGAGCGGGGCGTTGGTCAGCGTCTCGTAGTCGTACGTCCAGGGCTGGTAGTAGGCGTCGAGGGAGGGCAGCTTGGGGTTGGAGAAGATCGTGACCAGCTTGCGGAACCGCCCGCCGGCCTTGAGCGTGAGCCGCCCGCGCCGGTTCAGCCGCCAGCCGCCCCGCCAGGTCTCCTGGTCCTCGTAGCGGCGCGGGTAGCCCTGCCCCGGCCGGGTCTCGACGTTGTTGAACCAGACGTACTCGACGCCGGTGCGGTTGGTCCACGCCTGTTTGCAGGTGACCGAGCAGGTGTGGCAGCCGATGCACTTGTCGAGGTTCATCACCATCGCCATCTGGGCCATGACCTTCATGTCAGTACGTCACCTCCTGGGAGCGGCGGCGGATGACGGTGACCTCGTCCCGCTGGTTGCCGGTGGGACCGAGGTAGTTGAAGGCGAAGGACAGCTGGGCGTAGCCGCCGATGAGGTGGCTGGGCTTGATCAGCAGCCGGGTCAGGGAGTTGTGGATGCCGCCGCGGCGGCCGGTGGTCTCGGTGCGCGGCACGTCGATCAGCCGGTCCTGCGCGTGGTGCATGTAGACGGTGCCCTCGGGCATCCGGTGGGAGACGACAGCGCGGGCGGCGACGACGCCGTTGCGGTTGACCGCCTCGATCCAGTCGTTGTCCGCGACGCCGATCTTCGCCGCGTCCTCCTGGCTCATCCACACCGTCGGCCCGCCGCGCGAGAGGGAGAGCATGAACAGGTTGTCCTGGTACTCCGAGTGGATGGACCATTTGTTGTGCGGGGTCAAGTACCGGACGGTGACGCCGAGTTCACCGGTCGCTCCCACCGCGGGTTCACCGAAGAGGGCGGCCATGTCCAGCGGCGGCCGGTAGACGGGCAGTTGCTCGCCCAGCTCGGCGATCCAGTCGTGGTCGAGGAAGAAGTGCTGCCGTCCGGTGAGGGTGTGCCAGGGCTTGAGGCGTTCGGTGTTGATGGTGAACGGCGCGTAGCGGCGCCCGCCGGACTCCGATCCCGACCACTCGGGGGAGGTGATGACGGGCACCGGCCGGGCCTGGGTGTCGGCGAAGGTGATCTGCTTGCCCTCGTGTTCGGCCGCCAGGTCGGCCAGCCGGGTACCGGTGCGGGCCTCGACCGTACGGAAGCCCTGGGTGGCCAGGTGCCCGTTGGTGGTGCCCGACAGGGCGAGGATCGCCTCGCAGGCGTGCACGTCGCGGGCCAGCGAGGGCCGCCCGTCGCCCGCTCCGCCGCGTACGGTGCCGTTCTGGTGCCGCAGGTACTCCAGCTCGCGGCCGACGTCGAAGGTGACGCCCTTCGTGGTGGCGCCGAGGGTGTCCAGCAGCGGGCCGAGGGCGGCCATCTTGTCGGCGACGGCGGTGTAGTCGCGCTCGACGGGGATCAGCTTGGGCATCGTGCGGCCGGGGACCGGATCGCACTCGCCCGCCTTCCAGTCCCGTACGCGGCCGTGCGGGGTGGCCATGGCGTCGGGGGTGTCGTGCAGCAGCGGGGCGGCCACCACGTCGGTGGCGGTGCCGAGGTGGCCGGCGGCCAGGCGGCTGAAGGCGCGGGCGAGGGTGTGGAAGGCGTCGAAGTCGGTGCGGGTCTGCCAGGGCGGGGAGATGGCCGGGTTGAAGGCGTGCACGTAGGGGTGCATGTCGGTGCTGTTGAGGTCGTGCTTCTCGTACCAGGTCGCGGCGGGCAGCACCACGTCCGAGTAGAGGGTGGTGCTGGTCATCCGGAAGTCGAGGGACAGCAGCAGGTCGAGCTTTCCGGTGGGGGCCTGCTCGCGCCAGGTCACGTCGCGGGGGCGGACTCCCTCGGGCGCTTCGGTGGCGCGCACGGCGGAGTCGGTGCCCAGCAGGTGCTTGAGGAAGTATTCGTTGCCCTTGGCGGAGGAGCCCAGCAAATTGGCGCGCCACACGGTCAGCACCCGCGGGAAGTTCTCCGGCGCGTCGGGGTCCTCGGCCGCGAACCGCAGCCGCCCGGCCTTCAGTTCGTCCACCACATACGGGCCCACCTCCTGGCCTGCGGCTTCCGCGTCGGCGGCGAGGGTGAGCGGATTGCGGTCGAAGGTGGGGTGAGAGGGCATCCAGCCGAGGCGCGCCGACTGCGCGATCACATCGGCCGTGGACCGGCCGGCGAAGGTGCCGCCGGCGGAGGCGGCGGTGAGGGTGTCGGCGCCGAAGGGGTCGTAGCGGAACTGGTCGGTGTGCAGGTACCAGTAGGCGGTCTGGATCATCTGGCGGGCGGGCCGGTTCCAGTCGGCGGCGGTGGCCAGCACGGAGTAGCCGGTGATCGGGCGGACCTTCTCCTGGCCGACGTAGTGGGCCCAGCCGCCGCCGTTGACGCCCTGGCAGCCGGTGAGGGTGGTCAGGGTCAGGAAGGCGCGGTAGATGGTGTCGGAGTGGAACCAGTGGTTGGTCCCGGCCCCCATGATGATCATGGAGCGGCCGCCGGACTCCTCCGCGTTGGCGGCGAACTCCCGGGCGATACGGGCCGCCTTCTCCGCCGCCACACCGGTGACCGGCTCCTGCCAGGCGGGGGTGTACGGCTCCGCCGCGTCGTCGTAGCCCGTCGGCCACCGGCCGGGCAGCCCCTCGCGGGCCACCCCGTACTGGGCCAGCAGCAGGTCGTAGACCGTGGTGACGGTCTTTCCGCCGACCTGCCGTACGGGGACACCGCGCAGCAGCCGCCCGGCTTTCCCGTCGGGAGCGTCGAAGCGGGGCAACTCCACCGGTACGGGTGCCTCTTCCCCGCCGGCGGCCGTCAGCAGCGGGTCGATGTCGCCGAGGTCGAGATTCCACCGGCCGGCGCCCGACTCGCCGAAGCGGTGGCCGAGCGTCCCGCCCGGCACCACGGGGCGGCCCGTGACGGCGTCCAGCAATACGGTCTTGAACTCGGCGTTCTCGGCCGCGCCCTCCTCGCCTCCCAGGTCGGCGGCGGTCAGGAACTTGCCGGGCGTGTACCGGCCCGGCGCCGACTCGTCCAGGACGACCAGGAACGGCAGATCGGTGAAGCGCTTCACGTACGAGATGAAGGGCGCCGTCTCCCGCTCGACGAAGAACTCCTTCAGAACGACGTGCCCCATGGCCATCGCCAGGGCCCCGTCGGTGCCGGGCCGCGCGTGCAGCCACTCGTCGGCGAACTTCACGTTGTCCGCGTAGTCCGGGGCGACGGCGACGACCTTCTGGCCCCGGTAGCGGGCCTCGGCCATCCAGTGCGCGTCCGGCGTACGGGTCACCGGCAGATTGGAACCCCACATGATCAGATAGCCCGCGTCCCACCAGTCCCCCGACTCGGGCACGTCCGTCTGGTCGCCGAAGACCTGCGGCGAGGCCACCGGCAGGTCCGCGTACCAGTCGTAGAACGACAGCATCACCCCGCCGAGCAGCGAGTAGAACCGCGCCCCGGCCGCGTGCGACACCATCGACATGGCCGGGATCGGCGAGAAACCCGCCAGCCGGTCCGGGCCGTACTCCTTGATGGTGTGCACATGCGCGGCGGCGACCAGCTCCGCCGCCTCCTCCCAGGTCGCCCGCAGCAGGCCGCCCTTGCCGCGCGCCGCCTTGTAGCGGCGGGCGCGCTCGGGGTCGCCGACGATGTCGGCCCAGGCCAGCACCGGGTCGCCGAGGCGCTGCCGGGCCTCGCGGTACAGCTGGAGCAGCACCCCGCGTACGTACGGATAGCGGACGCGGGTCGGCGAGTAGGTGTACCAGGAGAACGCCGCGCCGCGCGGGCATCCGCGCGGCTCGTACTCCGGGCGGTCCGGGCCGACCGACGGATAGTCGGTCTGCTGCGCCTCCCAGGTGATGATGCCGTCCTTGACGAACACCTTCCACGAGCAGGAGCCGGTGCAGTTCACGCCGTGCGTGGAGCGCACCACCTTGTCGTGCGACCAGCGGTCCCGGTAGAAGGCGTCCGCCGCGCGCCCGCCGGTCCGGTACAGCGTGCGCCCGTCGTCCGAGACCCGGGCGCGGGTGAAGAAGCGGCGGCTGTTCACCAGCGCCTCGGCCAGCGGGCCGTCCAGGCCCGGGGGCCGCTCCGGATGGGTTCCGGTACGCACCGCGCCACTCCGCTCCCGGGCACCCTGCCCGTTCGGATCGTGATCGGTTCACCGCGAACGGCTTCAGGGCCACTTTCCACGCAAAGCGGGGCTGCCGCACCATGAGTGCGGCGCCGGATTTCTCACCCGCGGGGGCGGCGCGCGTCGAGCGACGCCGTGACCGCCTCGGCCGCCCGCCCGGCGCCCTCGACGCAGCTGGTGATGCCGACACCGTCGTACGCGGCCCCGCAGACCGCCAGCGTGCCGAGCCGTCCCAGGTGCTCCCGCACGCGGGCGATCCGGTCGGTATGGCCGACGGTGTACTGCGGCAGGCCGGTCGCCCAGCGGGTGACGGCACTGGCGTACGGTACGGCCGCCAGGCCGGTCGCCTCGGCCAGCTCGGCCCGGGAACGGTCCACCAGTTCGGCGTCGTCGAGGCGCAGGGCGGTGTCCTCGCCGTACCGGCCGACGGATGTGCGCACCACGGCCTTGCCGGGCGCGTACCGGCCCGGCCACGCCCATTTGGCGCTCAGGAACGTGGCCGCCTTGATGAGGCGCCCGTCCACCGGCGGGACCAGGAAGCCGCTGCCCGGCAGCTCGCCCGTCAGACCGGCGCGGTCGAAGACCAGGGTGACCAGGGCCATGTCCGCGTACTCGACGGCGCGCAGCGCGGCGGCCGCGGCCGGCACCTCGTCGGCCAGCAGGCGGGCGGCGGCGGGCGCGGGGACGGCGAGCACCACCGCGTCGGCGTCGATCCGGTGCTCACCCGCGGCGTCCCGTACCGTCAGCCGCCAGCCGTGCCCGGTGTTGCGCAGGGTGCGGGCCGCGGTGGCGGTGCGGATGTCGACGCCCACGGTCCGGCACGCCTGGGCGACGGCCAGGGGCAGCCGCCCCAGTCCGCCCCGTACGCTGCGGAACGGCGGCACGGCCGCCCCGGGCTTCGGCGCCTCCGGCTCCGGGCCGCCGGACGCCGGTGTGCGCATGCGGCGGATGCCTTCGAGCAGGGACCGCTCCTCGCGGGCGACGGGGAGCAGATGCGGCAGCGCGGCGCGCAGGGAGATGCGGTCGGCGTGCCCGGCGTACACGCCGCCGAGGAGGGGTTCGACGAGCCGGTCGACCGCTTCGCGCCCCAACCGGGCGGCCACGTACTGGCCGACGGCGATGTCGTCGCCCACATCCGTACGCGGGAGCGTCAGGTCATCGCGGGCGCGCGCGAGGCCGCCGGCGGACAGCACCCCGCAAGCAGCCAGGGAGTCGAGGTCGGCGGGGATGCCCATGATGTGGCCCCGGGGCAGCGGGCGGAGCGCGCCGCGGGTCCACAGCGAAGCCTCCGCCGTGGCCGGAGCCTCCAGCTCCTCCCCCAGTCCGACCTCCCGGGCCAGGTCCACGGCGGACGGCTGCCGTGCGAACACCGCCTCGGCCCCCAGGTCCACGGGTACGCCGCCGACCTCCGCGCACAGGAGCTTGCCGCCGAGCCGCCCGGCGGACTCCAGCAGCGTCACCCGCGCCCCGGGACCGCTGCCGCCCGCCGCGCCACTGAGGCGGGCGGCAGCGGTCAGTCCGGCGATGCCGCCGCCCACGACCACGATGTGCGGCCGCGTCTCCCCGGGCGCCGGTGCGGAGGGGGCGGGCAGGGCGGAGGGAGCGAGGTGCGGGGTGGTGGATGCGTTCATCGGGCTGCGCTGCCTTTCTGAGGGCGCCTCAGGGGCGCCGTTGTCCGAACCTGCTGAGATTCACCGGGCCGGTTGCGCCATCACGGTGAGGTGCCCTCCAAGGCGGCGGCCCGCCGGACCCGGGTGACGGTGAAGGCCAGGGCCGCGGCCGAGACCAGGGCCAGCAGGAGCAGGCCGACGGCGTAGCTCCCGGAGGCGCTGTAGATCACGCCCATGACCAGCGGGGGGATGAAGCCGCCCAGTCCGCCCGCGGCGCCGACGACGCCGGTGACCGAGCCGACCTTGTTCGCCGGGGCCAGCAGGGCCACCAGCGCGAAGGTGGCCCCGCTGCCCGCGCCGAGCGCGGCGGCCATGGCCAGGAAGGCGATGGTGCCCACCGGGGCGAGCGGCGGGGTCGCCGCCTGCACGGCGGCCCCCACGACGACGACCGCCAGGGACCCGGCGAGCACACGGACCGAGCCCATCCGGTCCGACAGCCAGCCGCCGACCGGGCGCATGGCCACCGCCAGCAGGACGAAGCCGGCCATCCGGTTGGCGGCGTCGGCCTGGCCGAGCCCGTACCCGGTCTTCAGATAGGTCGGCAGGTAGACCGAGAAGGCGACGTAGCCGCCGAACGCCACGGCGTACAGGGCGGATGCCTGCCAGGTGACGGACAGGCGGGCGGTGTCGGCGAGACGGCGGCCCAGCGGCTCGGTCGGTACGGTACGGCCGGGCGCGTCCCGCAGCAGTACGGCGGCCAGCACGGCGTAGCCGGCGAGCGCCGCGGCGGTGATCAGGAACGGGTTGGCCATGCCGTGCGCGTCGACCAGCTTGACGGTGGTCAGCGCGCTGATGGCGGTGCCGCCCATGCCCACGCCGAAGACGCCGATCGCCATCCCGCGGCGTTCCGGCGGGAACCAGCGGTTGACGAACGGCACGCCGACGGCGAAGGCCGTACCTCCGATGCCCAGGAAGAACCCGCCGATCAGCAGGGCGATCAGCGAGGAGTGACCGGCCAGCCCCAGGTACAGCACGGGCACGATGGTCGCCGCGGACACCAGGGGGAACATCACCCGGCCGCCGAACCGGTCGGTCAGCGCGCCCACCGGGATGCGTCCCAGCGAGCCCACCACAACCGGCACCGCCACCAGCAGGGACTGTTCGAACGAGCTGAGCGCCAGGATCTCCTTGAAGCGCGGGCCCAGCGGGCTGAGCAGCGCCCACGCCCAGAAGTTGACGGCGAAGCCCAGTGTGGCCAGCGTGAGCATCGTCCAGGGGTGGCCGGCCGGGGAGGTGTGGCCCGCTGCCCTCGGTGCCATGGTGCCGGTGGTGTCCTCATGCGGGCGCATGGTGTGCCTCTCGGTCGAGTCGTTCCGCGAGCCGACCGGCGCGGGACCCGGGGTCCCGACGCCATGCGGCTCCCGTCTTGCAGCTTCATCGAACCCGCCCGCCAGGAGACGGGCCATTCTTCGCCGCGCCGCTGCGGCGCGGCGCCCGGGGTGTACGGCGGCCGGCTTCACCGGGACGCCTTGGCCCCGGCCGGGCGGCGCCGGGCGGGGGCAGCGGCAGACCGGTCGTGCGCCGGAGCGGCCGTCTTGCGGCGGTAGACCAGGTACGGACGCCGCAGGTAGCCGATGGGGGCGCTCCACACGTGGACGAGGCGGGTGAAGGGCCAGGCGGCGAAGAGCAGGCACGCGCTCAGGGCGTGCAGCTGGAACAGCAGGGGCGCGCCGGAGATCGCCTCGGGCTTCGGTTGCAGCAGGAACAGTCCGCGGAACCAGACCGAGACGGTCGAGCGGTAGTCGTACCCGCCTCCGGCGACGTTGTGGACGACGGTGGCGGCGATGCCCAGCAGCACGGTGGCGGCCAGCAGCGGGAAGAGCAGCTTGTCGCTGGAGCTGGTGCGGGTGCGGATGCGCGGGGCGAGCAGGCGCCGGGCGCAGAGCATGCCCAGCCCCACCACCATGGCCGCACCGGCCACGGAGCCGAGGGAGACCGCCACGGTGTGATAGGTGTGCTCGCCGATGCCCGCCTTCGCGGTCAGGGACGCGGGGACGGCCAGGCCCACCACGTGTCCGGCGATCACGGCGAACGCGCCGAGGTGGAACAGCGGGCTGCCCCAGCGCAGCCAGCGGTGTTCCAGCAGCTGGCTGGTGCGGCTGGTCCAGCCGAACTGGTCCTTGCGGTAGCGCCAGACGTGCCCGACGGCGAAGACGGCCAGGCAGGCGTAGGGGACGGCGACCCACAGCAGCAGGTCGGTGCCGTCCATGGAGGTGAGTGGGCTGCTGGCGGCGCTCATCGGCGGGCCTCCGGGTCCATCGGGCCGGTCACAGGGGGCATGAGGGTCGGCGGTGCGGGCGCCGGGGGTACGAAGGTGCCGGGCGGGGCGAAGCCGGTGCCGCTGTACGGGTCGAGGCCGACGTCCTCGGCGGGCGGCCCTTCGGCCGCCAGCTTCGCCACGGCTTCCAGGTCGGCGTCGGTGGCCCGGGGCAGCAGGGACAGCAGCGCCGCCAGCAGATCGGCATAGGGGGACCGCACGTCCGTCAGGGCGTGGTGGACGAGGTCCAGTCCGCGCCGGTGGCGGCGCAGCGGTGCTTCTCCGGCGCGCGGCCCGGCCAGGGCGGCGAATTCGAGGACGACGGGCAGGTGGTCGGGGAGTTCGCCGTTGTCGGCGCTCCAGCCTGCGGCCCGGTAGGTCCGGGCGAGGGCGAGCAGGGCCATGCCGCGTCGGCGGGTGTCGCCGTGCAGGTAGTAGGTGAGGTAGAGGCTGCTTTTGCGGCGGAGGTCGAAGACCTCCACGTAGTGGCTTTCCAGGTCCTCGGCCGGCTGGGCCGCGAACCAGGTGGTGAAGGCGGCGAGGTGTCCGGCGGCGGTCGAGGGCGGCAGCGCGTCGACCGCAGCGCTCAACGCAGGCCGCTCGTCGGCCAGTTCGGCGTCCGGATACTGCAACAGGAGCGACAGCAGCCGCAGCAGGAGGCCGCGCTGAGCGGGCTCTTCGGGGCCGGGGCGGGCCCGGCGGCCGGCCGCCGGGCGGAGGCGGGTACGCGGGGCGCTCATGCGGTCCCTCCTGCGGGGTTGTCCGAGGTCGTGGCCCGTCGTCGCAGGGTGGGGAGGCCGAGCATGACCTTGCGGCCGGTGCCGGACGGATCGCCGCCCGCGCTCTCCACGGGACAGCGGTCCTCCATGGCGCTGAGCGCGGCAGCGTCCTCCTTGTGGGCGGCGGGGACGACGTACCGGTCGGCGTACTTGGCGACGGCCAGCAGCCGGTGCAGGTCCTCGGCCTGCGCGGGCGTGAGCCCCACGGCCTTGAGGGCGCTCTCGTCACCCTGCTCCCCGAGCGTGCGCTGCCGCATGTGGCTGCGCAGCGCGGTCAGCTTCATCAGCACCCCGGCGACGACATCGGTGTCCCCGGCGGTGAAGAGGTTGGCGAGGTAGTCCAGCGGGATGCGCAGGCGGGTGACGGCGGCGAAGACGTGGTCGGGGTCCTCGGCGTCGCCGCCGGCCTCGCCGACCGCGTCCAGGACCGGAGAGAGCGGCGGCACGTACCAGACCATGGGCAGGGTGCGGTACTCCGGGTGCAGCGGCAGGGCCACCTTGTACCCGCTGATCAGGGCGTGTACGGGCGAGCGGCGGGCGGCGTCGATCCAGTCCTCCGGGATGCCCGACATACGGGCGGCCGAGCGGACTTCGGGGTCGGCGGGGTCGAGGAAGACGTTCCGCTGGGCGTCGAGCAGGTCCTTCTCGTCCGTCACCGCGGCGGCCTCGCCGACCCGGTCGGCGTCGTAGAGGAGCAGGCCGAGGTAGCGCAGGCGGCCGACGCAGGTCTCGGAGCAGACGGTGGGCTGTCCGGCCTCGATGCGCGGGAAGCAGAAGGTGCACTTCTCGGCCTTGCCGGTGGCGTGGTTGACGTAGACCTTCTTGTACGGGCACGCGGTGACGCACATCCGCCAGCCGCGGCAGCGGTCCTGGTCGACCAGCACGATGCCGTCCTCGGCCCGCTTGTACATCGCGCCGGACGGGCAGGCGGACACACAGGCCGGGTTGAGGCAGTGCTCGCACAGCCGCGGCAGATGGAACATGAAGGTCTGCTCGAAGGCGAACTTCACCTTCTCGGCCAGTCCCCCGCTCAGGTTGGGGTCGCCGGCCGCCGTCTCGCCCGCGCCGCCGAGGCCGTCCTCCCAGTTGGCGCCCCAGGTGATGGAGGTCGGCTTCCCGGTGAGCACCGAGCGGGGGCGGGCGACCGGCACGTCCTGGCCGGCCGGGGCGCTGACGAGGTTGTCGTAGTCGTAGGTGACCGGCTCGTAGTAGTCCTCGATGGCCGGCAGGTCGGGGTTGGAGAACAGCGAGCCCAGGCGCTTCATGCGGCCGCCGGAGCGGAGCACCAGGCGTCCGCGCCGGTCCAGCATCCAGCCGCCCTTCCACTGCCGCTGGTCCTCGTAGCGGCGGGGGTAGCCGACGCCGGGCTTGGTCTCGACGTTGTTGAACCAGGCGTATTCGACGCCGGTGCGGTTGGTCCAGGTCTGCTTGCAGGTGACCGAGCAGGTGTGGCAGCCGATGCACTTGTCGAGGTTCATCACCATCGCCACTTGGGCCATGACGCGCATGTCAGTACTCCACATCCTGGCTGCGGCGGCGGATCACGGTGACCTCGTCGCGCTGGTTGCCGGTGGGTCCGTAGTAGTTGAAGGCGTAGGTGAACTGGGCGTAGCCGCCGGCCAGGTGCGAGGGCTTGATCAGCAGCCGGGTCAGCGAGTTGTGCATACCGCCGCGCCTGCCGCTGACCTCGGTCCTGGGCACGTTCACCGTGCGGTCCTTGGCGTGGTACATGTACACGGTGCCCTCGGGCATCCGGTGGGTGACCACCGCACGGGCGGCGACGACGCCGTTGCGGTTGTACGCCTCGATCCACTCGTTGTCCTTGACGCCGATCTTCCCGGCGTCGGCGGTGCTCATCCAGATCACCGGGCCGCCCCGGGAGAGGGCGAGCATGTAGGCGTTGTCCTGGTACTCGGAGTGGATGGACCACTTGGAGTGCGGGGTGAGGTAGCGGACCGTCACCTCGGCGCGGCCGTCCTCGCCCAGGCGCTCGTCGCCGTAGTGCCGGGCGGTGTTCAACGGGGGCCGGTAGGCGGGCAGTTGCTCGCCGAGTTCGGCCATCCAGTCGTGGTCGACGAAGAAGTGCTGGCGGCCTGTGAGGGTGTGCCAGGGCTTGCGGTGCTCGACGTTGATGACGAACGGGGAGTAGCGGCGGCCACCGGTCTCGCTGCCGGACCACTCGTAGGAGGTGATCACCGAGCGGGGCTGGACGCGGGTGTCGGCGAAGGTGATCCGCTCCGCCTCCCGCTCGGCGGCCAGGTGCACCAGGCCGGTGCCGGTCCGCTTCTCCAGCGCCTTGAACCCCTCGGTGGCCAGGCGCCCGTTGGTGGTGCCGGACAGGGCGAGGATCGCCTCGCACATGTCCGACGCGGTGGCCAGCGAGGGCCGTCCGGCCGCCGCGCCGCCGCGCCGGACCCCGTTGCTGCGCCGCAGCTGCTCCAGCTCCTGGTCCGGGTGGACGGTGACGCCCTTCGTGGTGGTCCCGAGCTTGTCGAGGAGGGGGCCGACGGCGCGCATCTTGTCCGCCACCGCCGCGTAGTCCCGCTCAACGGTCACCAGCTTGGGCATGGTGCGCCCGGGTACCGGCGCGCACTCGCCGGCCTTCCAGTCGGCGACGATGCCGCCGGGCTGGGCCAGTTCGTCGGGGGTGTCGTGCTGGAGCGGCACGGCCAGCACATCGGTGCGGGTGCCGAGGTGATCGGCGGCCAGTTCGCTGAAGCGGTCGGCGATGGTCAGGAAGGTGTCGTAGTCGGTCCGTGCCTGCCAGGGCGGCGCGATGGCCGGGGTGAAGGCGTGCACGAAGGGGTGCATGTCGGTGCTGGACAGGTCGTCCTTCTCGTACCAGGTGGCGGCGGGCAGCACGACATCGGAGAACAGGCCGGTGGAGGTCATCCGGAAGTCCATGGAGACCAGCAGGTCGAGCTTGCCCTCGGGGGCCTCCTCGTGCCAGACGACGTCCCGGGGCCGCTTGTCGGGCGGTGTCTCCTCGGAGCGCACGGCCGCGTCCGTCCCCAGCAGGTGGCGCAGGAAGTACTCGTTTCCCTTGCCGGAGGAGCCGAGCAGGTTGGCCCGCCATACGGTCAGTACGCGCGGGAAGTTGGCCGGGTCGTCCGGGTCCTCGGCGGCGAAGCGCAGCGCGCCGGAGGTCAGCTCCTCCACGATGTGCTCGGCGACGGGGCGGCCGGCGGCGGCCGCCTCGTCGGCCAGGTCCAGCGGGTTGCGGTTGAAGCCGGGATGGCCGGGGGTCCAGCCCATGCGGACGGCCTGGGCCAGGCAGTCGGCGGTGGCACGGCCCGCGAAGCGGCCGTCGCCCAGCGGTGACGCCAGCTCGTCCGGGCCGAAGGCTTCGTAGCGCCACTGGTCGGTGGCCAGGTACCAGTAGGAGGTGCCCGCCATGTGGCGGGTGGGCCGCTGCCAGTCGAAGGCGAAGGCGAGGTGCTGGAGGCCGGTGACGGGCCGGACCTTCTCCTGGCCGACGTAGTGGGCCCAGCCGCCGCCGTTGACGCCCTGGCAGCCGGTCATGGTGGTCAGGGCCAGGAAGGCGCGGTAGATGGTGTCGGAGTGGAACCAGTGGTTGGTCCCGGCCCCCATGGCGATCATGGAGCGGCCCTTGGTGCGCTCCGCGTTGCGAGCGAACTCCCGGGCGATACGGGCCGCCTGCGCGGCGGGGACCGAGGTGACCGTCTCCTGCCAGGCCGGGGTGTACGGCTGGGAGGCGTCCTCATAGGAGGCCGGCCAGGTGCCGGGCAGCCCGGCGCGCCGTACGCCGTACTGGGCCAGCATCAGGTCGAAGACGGTGGTCACCCGCCGGCCGCCGATCGTGCGGACCGGGACGCCGCGCACCATCACGCTGCCGCCCTCGGTGGGGCCTTCGTCGAAGCGCGGCAACGCCACGGCGGCCGTCGACTCCGCACCCTCCAGCAGGCTCAACTCCGGCTCGGTCTCGCCCAGTTCAAGGTTCCAGCGCCCCTTCCCCTCCTCTCCCCAGCGGAAGCCGAGCGACCCGTTGGGGACCACCGGTTCGCCGCTGCGGCGGTCCACCAGGACGGTCTTGAAGCGCGCGTGCTCATCGGTCTCGCCGAGGTCGGCGGCGGTCAGGAAGCGGTCCGGCACCAGGTCGCCGTCCCGCTCGCGCAGCGTGACCAGGAACGGGGCGTCGGTGAACCGGCGCAGATAGTTCTCGAAGTAGGGCGTGGCGCGGTCGACCAGGAACTCCCGCAGGATGACGTGGCCCATCGCCATCGCCAGCGCCCCGTCCGTCCCCGGGTGCGGGGCCAGCCACTCGTCGGCGTGCTTGACGTTGTCGGCGTAGTCGGGGCTGACGGCGACGACCTTGGTGCCGTTGTAGCGGGTCTCGGTCAGGAAGTGGGCGTCCGGCGTGCGGGTGACGGGGATGTTGGACCCCCACATGATCAGATAGCCCGCGTTCCACCAGTCGGCGGCCTCCGGCACGTCCGTCTGGTCGCCGAAGACCTGCGGCGAGGCGACGGGCAGATCCGCGTACCAGTCGTAGAAGGACAGCAGGGTGCCGCCGATCAGCGAGTGGTACCGCGCGCCCGCGGCGAAGGACGCCATCGACATGGCGGGGATGGGCGAGAACCCGGCGACCCGGTCCGGACCGTAGGTCTTGACGGTGTGCACCTGGGCGGCGGCGACCAGCTCGGCCACCTCGTCCCAGCCGGCACGCACCAGCCCGCCCTTGCCCCGCGCCTTCTTGTAGGCGCGGGCCCTGGCCGGGTCGCCGGTGATCTCCGCCCAGGCGGCCACCGGGTCGCCGAGCCGGCGTCGCGCCTCCCGCCACATCTTCAGCAGTGCGCCGCGGACGTACGGGTAGCGGACCCGGCTGGGCGAGTACGTGTACCAGGAGAACGACGCGCCGCGCGGGCAGCCCCGGGGCTCGTACTCGGGGCAGTCGGTACCGATCGACGGGTAGTCGGTGGCCTGGTGCTCCCAGGTGATGATCCCGTCCTTGACGTAGACCATCCAGGAGCAGGACCCGGTGCAGTTGACCCCGTGCGTGGAGCGCACGACCTTGTCGTGGGACCAGCGGTCGCGGTAGAAGCCCTCCCACCGCGGGTCCCCCGTGCCGAAGACGGCGCGCCCGTCCTCGCTGACCTCGCGGCGGTTGAGCAGCCGGCGGCCGGCCAGCGGCCAGCCGCGTCCCTCAGCGGCGGCGGGGCCGCTGATTGTTTCGTTCTCCATAAATCGAACGCTAAGTCGCTCCCGCGCGGGTCACGGTGGGCGAAGCGTCCCGCGGCGCAGGGCCACAGGACCTCGAATGATTTCGGCCACCCGGGACCAACGACCCTGCGCGGGGGCCGCACGCCCCGGGCGGCGGGCGCCGGCCCGGCCGCATGCTGGGGACGATCGCATCGGAGGTACCCGCCATGTACGCCCCCGCCCGTCCCGCTCCGCTCCCGCCCCTCCCCCGGTGAGCGGCGCCCGCGCGGTCCGCCGGCAGCACCAGGCCGTGGCGGACAAGCCGTTCATCGTCATCTGGGAGTCGACCCGCGCCTGCCCGCTGGCCTGTGTGCACTGCCGGGCGACCGCGGTGCCCGACCGGGACCCGCGCGAGCTGGACACCCGGGCCGCCAAGGGCCTGATCGACCAGATCGCCGCGTTCGGGCGGCCCGCGCCTCTGTTCGTGATCACCGGCGGCGACCCGTTCCAGCGCCCGGATCTGCTGGAACTGATCGTTTACGGCACGCGTGCGGGGGTACGGGTCGCCGTCTCGCCCTCGGGCACCCCCACCCTGACGGCGGCCAACCTCCGGGCGGTGCACGAGGCGGGGGCGGTGGGCCTGTCCCTGAGCCTGGACGGCTCCACGGCCGCGCTCCACGACGGCTTCCGCGGCGTGCCCGGCGTCTACCGGTGGACCCTGGGCGCCTGGGACACCGCGCGCAGCCTGGGCATGAAGGTGCAGATCAACACCACGGTCAGCCGCCACAACCTGCACGACCTGCCGGAGATCGCGGCCCTGGTCCGCGAGCACGGCGTCATGCTGTGGAGCGCGTTCTTCCTCGTGCCCACCGGACGCGGCCGCGACCTGGCCGCGCTCGGGCCCGCGGAGGCCGAGGACGTCCTCAACTTCGTCCACGACGTGGGCCTCTCGATCCCCGCCAAGACCACCGAGGCCCACCACTTCCGCCGCGTCGCCCTCCAGCGCGCGGTGCTGGCCGCGCGGGGCGCCGACCACGTCGAGGTGCTGCGCCTCGGGCCGCTGTACCGCCGGCTCCGCGAGCGGGGCGAGGAGCTGGGCCTGTACGAGGGCGGGCGCCGGGCCCGCCGCCCGCCCCTGGACGTCAACGCGGGCCGCGGCTTCGTCTTCGTGTCCCACACCGGCACCGTGCACCCCAGCGGATTCCTGCCCCTCGCGGCAGGCAATGTGCGCAACCGTCCGCTGACGGAGATCTACCGCGAGTCGGAGCTGTTCACCGGCCTGCGCGATGCCGACCGGCTGGGCGGCCGGTGCGGCCGGTGCGAATTCCGCCGGGTATGCGGTGGGTCGCGTTCCCGGGCGCATGCCGTCACCGGCGATCCGTACGCGGAGGAGCCGTGGTGCGGTTATCGGCCCGGGACGTTTCCGTATCAGCGGGAAGTGGCGGAATTGCTGGGCGGGGGCGCGGCGGGATCCTGAGAATACGCCCGTCCGCGTATGACGGTCCGGCCGGGCCCGATGAACCGATATTCGGAGCGACGGCTCATCTGCCTATTACCGGCGGCAGGTTGACTCGTCCGGGTCGTCGGCTCATCCATACCGGTGAACGGTATGCATCGGCCCCTTCCCTCCCGGGCCGATTGTGTCGCATGGTCGAATTCCGGGCCGGAGCCCGCCTCCCGGCGAACGGCGAAAAGGAGACCAGCGACCGTGAATTCTCCACCGCCTCCCTGTGCTTCGGCCCTCGACCGGGCTTTTCTCGCGTTCGGGGCCGGCGCCCCGGACGCACGCCTGGATGTGGGGGCGGTCGTGTATGTGGAGGGCAGGGCGCCGACGCTCAGCGACCTGATGAACCTGATCGGCGGAGCGCTGCATCTGCTGCCCGTGCTGTCCCATGAATTGTGCGCGGCGGGAACGACTGCCGCCTGGCTGCCGGCCCGCGATTTCGAGGTGGGCCGGCATGTGGTGGAGACGGTCGTCCCGGGCGAGGGGCGTTCAGATGTGCTGGACGCGGCCCGGCAGTTGTGGGCCGAGCGACTGACGCGGGGATCCGCTTGGGAGTTGCGGCTGCTGCGGCCTTCCTCGGGGGACGGCTGGGGCCTGTCGTACCGCGTGCACCACAGCCGGCAGGACGGCGTGGCTATCGGGCAGACGCTCCAGACCCTCTTCGCTCCGGCGGGCCCGGGGCCGGTCCCGCGCCCGGCCGCCGACGCGGGCACCGGCTCGCGCACGGGCCGGGCGCTGCGGGCGGTCGGCACGGCGGTGGCGCTGTACGCCGGTTACCGGCGCTTCCCGCCGACCGGACTGGGCACACCGTGGGAGCTTTCGGGCCGGCGTCAGGTGTCGACCGCCGCCGCGTCGCTGCCCCGGTTGCGTACGGTCGCCCATACCGTCGGCGGCACGGTCAACGATGTCCACCTCGCCGCTCTCGCCGGTGCCGTGCGCGCCTGGCTCCTGGAGGCCGGCCGGACTCCCGGGCCGCTGGCGGTCGCCGTACCACTCAGCGTCCGGCTCCCCGAGGAATCGACGACGTGGGGCAATCGGTGCTTCTTGCGGCGGGTGTGGCTGCCGTGTCAGGAGAGCGATCCGCGGCGGCGGCTCGTACGGACCGTGGCGGCCGGTGCGGGGCTCAAGTCGGCGCGTGTGCGCCGGACCGCGCAGGACCTGCTGCACCGTGCCCCGGACCGGCTCGTGCGGTTCGCCCTCCACCGGATGCTGGACCCCCGCTACGCCCCGGTCATCGCTTCGTACGTGCCGTGCGGGGAGGACGAGGAGGCCGTTCCGCCGACGCTGACCGATGTGCTGCCGATGACCCTGCTGCCGCCCGGCCACCCGTTCAACGTCTGTCTGACGACCTACGGTTCGACCGCCCAGATCGCCATGATCAGCGACGCGTCGGTGCCGGGCGCGGACCGGCTCCCGGAGCTGTGGCGGCGGGAGACGGCCGCACTGTGCGGGGGCCCCGTCTCATGATCCCCAGGTCACGGGCAGCCGCGGACACCTCGTCCGTCACGCTGGGCGGTGCGGACCTGGCCCTGCTGCGCCGCGCCGTGGCGCAGGTGGGGCGGGACTACGGCATGGCGTACTTCCTGGAGCAGGTCCGGACCGGAGGACGGTGCCAAGAGCTCTGGGCCGACCTGGGGCGCTGCGGGTTCACCGGCGTCCACCTGCCGGAGGCGTACGGGGGCGGCGGCGCCGGAATGGCGGAACTGTGCGTGGTCGCCGAGGAGATCTCCGCCCACGGCTGTCCGCTGCTCATGCTCATGGTGTCCTCGGCGGTGTGCGGCACCATCCTGGCCCGCTTCGGCACGGAGGAGCAGAAGCGGCGCCGGCTGCCGGGCATCGCGGACGGCAGCGCGCCGATGGCCTTCGCGATCACCGAGGCCGACGCCGGTTCCAACAGCTACCGCATCGCCACCACCGCCCGGCCCGACGGACAGGGCTGGGTGCTGTCCGGCAGCAAGATCTTCACCTCCGGTGTCGACACCGCCGCGGCCGTCATGGTCGTCGCCCGTACGGAGCGTCCTTCGGGCGAGGTGGCCCCGGGGCTGTTCATCGTCGAGCGGGACGCCCCGGGCCTCTCCTGGCGCCCCGTTCCCATGGACGTCGCGCTGGCCGAGGTGCAGCACAGCGTGTTCCTCGACGAGGTGCGGGTGCCGCGCGACGCCCGGGTCGCGGACGGCGGGCACGGGCTCGCGCCGCTGTTCGCCGGGCTCAACCCGGAACGGCTGGTGGCCGCGTCCCTGGCCACCGGGCTCGCCTCACTGGCCCTGCACCGGGCCGTCGACTACGCCGGCGGGCGCACGGTGTGGCAGGTGCCCCTCGGGGCCCACCAAGGCATCGCGCACCCCCTCGCCAAGGCCGCGATCGACACGGAGCTGGCCCGGCTGATGACCGGCAAGGCCGCCGCCCTGTGTGATCTGGGGCAGCACAAGGCCGCCGGTGAGGCGGCGAACATGGCCAAGTACGCCGCGGCCGAGGCGGCCGCCCGGGTCTCCGACCAAGTGGTGCAGGTCTTCGGGGGGAACGGCATGTGCACCGAGTACGGCGTCGCGCCGCTGCTCGCCCTGTCCCGGGCCATCCGTATCGCACCGGTCAGCCAGGAGATGATCCTCAATCACATCGCCCACAGCACGCTCGGTCTGCCGAAATCGTACTGACGCGGCCGGACGGCCGCGGCCGACACCGGAGCACCACGAAGGGACCGGCGTATGCTCATCGCCCTGACCGGTGCGACCGGTTTCCTCGGCTCGCATCTGATGGCCCGGTTCCTGGCGCGCGGCGCCGATGTCGTCGCGCTCGTCCGTGACGACGGGCCGGGCGGGTGGCACCGGCTGCGGCGCGCCCTCGACGCCACCGACAGCCCGCCGGGCGCGGGGTGGCAGCGCCGGGTGCGGCTGCTCGCCGTGGACCTGGCCCGGCCCGGGCTGGGGCTGGGCGCGGCGGACCGCCGGGAGCTGGCCACAGCGGTCGGCGAGTGGTGGCACAGCGCCGGACTGATCGACCTGGTCGCGGACCCCGGCGCGCTCCGCCGGGTCAATGTCGACGGCACCCGCCGTCTCCTGGAGTTCCTGCGCTCCAGCGGGGCACGGGGGCGGGTGGTGCACATCAGCACCGTGTACGTCGCGGGCGGGCGGCTCGAAGGGCTGGTCAAGGAGACCGACCTCGACGACCGGTACGGCTTCCTCACCCCGTACGAACGCTCCAAGTACGAGGCCGAACAGATCGTCCGGGCCTGGGCGCGGCGGCACGGCCGGCCCGTGACCGTGCTGCGCCCGGCCGTGCTGGTCACGTCCCGGCGCCGCCCGCCCACCGCTCCCCGGCACCCGCTCGCCGAGATCGGGGCGCGCCTGTCCCTGCTGGCGCACAGCCGGGCGTCGTGGTCCGCGATCGCGGCGGCGGGGCCCCTGCGCTTCCCCGGCCGGCCGGACGCCGCCGTGAACCTGCTGCCGGTCGAGTACGCCGGGGAGGTGATGGGGCGCCTGCTCGGCCGCACCCCGCTGACGTACACCGACACCTTTCATCTCAGCCATCCCCGGGACACCCCCGTGCAGGCGGTCCTGGACGCCGCCGGGCAGCTCTGGCCCGGTCTCGCCGTCCGGCTCGACCCCGCCTGCACCCGCCTGGGCCCGGCTCAGCGGGCGCTGGCCGACATCACGAGGGGCATCACCGCGTACGGCTGGATGCACCGCCGCTACGACCGCGCCCAGCTGAACCGGGCCCTGGCGCCCGCCGTGCCGCCGCCACCGGGCGTGGACACGGACTACCTGTGCCGGGCCCTGCTACCGCCGTCTCACAGTTCGCGGCGGAAGGCGACCCGGTCCAGCGAGGGGCCGTCGTAGTCGGTGACCGGGTCGGACGGGGTGAAGCCGAGCGCCCGGTGGAAGGCGATGGAGCGGGCGTTCTGCGGCGAGGTGATCGCCTTGACGACGGTGCGGCCGTTCGCGCGCGCCATGGCGAAGAACCGCTCGTACAGGAAGCGGCCCAGGCCGGTGCGCCGCCAGGCGGGGTTGACCCCGGTGAAGTGGATGTACGCCTCGTCCGGGCGGGACGGGGAGAGGAACCCGATGACGAAGCCCGCCAGTTCGCCGTCGCGCTCGGCGATCAGGCTGGTGTCGTGGAAGTGGTTCACGAACACCCGGGTCAGGTCGCGGGAGGCGGGGCGGCCCCACCAGTCGTCGACCACCGAGACGACGGTGTCGAAGTCCTCCGGCACCGCCGCCCGCGTCGTGAAGGGCTCCAGGGTGCGGGCCTCCGGGGCGCCGAGCTTCTTGCGGAAGGTCACCCGGTCCTGGCCGAGGCCGTCGTAGTCGCCCTGCACCGGCACGCCGTCCGCCTCCCGGTCGCCCGGCTCCGGTTCGAAGCCCATGGCCTGGTGGAAGGCGATGGAGCCGGTGTTCTGCGGTGAGGTGATGGCGCGTACCTCGGTGCGGCCGGCCGCCGCGGCGCGCTCGAAGAAGGCGGTGTAGAGGCGGCGGGCCACGCCCTGCTTGCGCAGTTCCGGGTCCACGCCGACGAAGTGGATGTACGCCTCGTGCGGGTGGTCGGCGGAGTGGAAGCCCACCAGGAACGCCCGCACCCCGGTCTCGTCCTCCAGCACCAGACTGGTGCCGGCGAAGTGCTGGAGGAACAGCCGGGGCAGCAGCAGTGAGAGCTCCCGCGCCTGTTCGGGGGTGCGCGAGTCGCCCCACCAGCGCTGTACGCACTCCACGAGCGTGGTGTGGTCGGTCGTACGGGCCCGGCGTACGTCGTGCATGTCCTGCCTTTCGGTCGAGGTCGGGATCGGTGTCGGTTTCGTCGGGTGCTGTCGGCCCACCGGCGCTATTTCTGGGGCGGGGTGCCGCTGCCCTGGTCCCGGCCGCCGTCCGGGATCACCGGGAGCGTCACCTTCGAAGGGTGCGCCGCGTCGTGCAGCACGGTCTGCCGTGCGGTGCGCCGCTCGGCGGACTCCCCCAGCCAACTGCCGGTGTTCGGGTTCGGATCGTACTGGGGGTAGTCGCTGGAGGAGATGTCGAGCCGGATGCGGTGGCCCTTCTTGAAGAGGTTGCTGGTCGGCCACACCTTGATCTTGTACTCGTACACCGTGCCGGGGACGATCGGCTTCGGCTCGCCCATCGACTCGCGGTAACTGGCGCGGACGATGCCGCTGTTGAGGTTCACCGCGGTGCCGTCGGGGTGGACGTCGATCAGCTTGGCGGTCCAGTCGGTGTCCGGCGCCGAGGACCTGGCGTGGAGGGTGACCGTGATGGGGCCGGTGACCTCGGTGTCCTTGGCCAGCGGGGCGCCGGTGTAGACGGCGATGTCGGGGCGCTGTTCGATCTGCTGCTGGTCATAGGGGCCCTGGGTGCTGATGGCCGCCGTGCAGCAGGAGTGTCCGCCGACGCTGGGCACCGGGTTGCGCGGGTCGTAGGTGTAGTGGTCGGTGGGGGTGTTCTCGGCGGGCGGGGTGGTGGACAGTGTGCCGTCCTGGGTGTTGCCCGTCGCGTGGCCGGTGCTGGAGAGGTAGTAGTCGGTCCAGCGGGTCTGCGGGAGCGGCCAGGTGGGCGCAGTGCGCCACTTGTCGGCGCCCATGACGAAGTAGTCGACGCCGTTCTTGCGGACGCCATTGTCCTTGCCCTTGAGGTGGTGGTCCCACCAGGCGAGCATCATCTCGTTGACGGGGCTGTTGCCGACCGGGCCGATCTGCTTGAGCAGCGGGGCGGGCGTGCTGGTCGGGCGGCCCCAGCCGGTGTGGTCCCACGGCCCGATGACCAGCCGCTGGTTCGCGCGGGCCGAGGCCGAGCCGCCGCGCTCTGCCATGCCCTGGTAATTGCGGACCGATCCGTCCAGGAAGGCGTCGTACCACCCGGCGTAGTTGAGGACCGGGATGCCGACCTTCCCGTAGTTCTCCTTCGGGGCCCACCGGCGCCAGTAGTCGTCGTACGTACGGTGCTTGATCCAGTCGAAGAAGTACGGGGCGACCTTCGGGTCACCGGGGTGGAACGGCTCGAAGCGGTTGTACGGGGCGGTGCCCAGCCACTTCCGGACGTCCTGGTAGTCGCGGTTGACCTGGTGGTATGTGTCCCAGTCACCGCGGTTGGCGGCGGCGGACGGGACGATCTTGCGCATGGCCCACGGGATCACGAAGTTCAGCCGGAAGGCGCCGCCTTCATAGGTCCAGCCGTCGTAGTAGTCGTCGGAGGTCTTGTCGGGCACGATCGTCTTCAGGTGCGGCGG
This sequence comes from Streptomyces sp. NRRL F-5755, assembly GCF_001279365.1. NCBI lineage: Bacteria > Bacillati > Actinomycetota > Actinomycetes > Kitasatosporales > Streptomycetaceae > Streptomyces > Streptomyces sp. NRRL F-5755. Next base: position 29,387 of record NZ_LGCW01000276.1, read on the forward strand.
GCGCTCCTGGGCGGCGAGCCACTGGGTGGCGCCCACGTAGGACGAGCCGTACATCCCGACCTTGCCGTTGGAACCGGGCAGCCGGGCCGCCCACTCCACGCTGTCGTAGCCGTCCTTGCCCTCGTTGGCGAACTCGTAGAAGTCGCCGTCCGAGGCGTACTGGCCGCGCACGTCCTGCACCACGACGAGGTAGCAGTGCGAGGCGAACCACTCCGGGGACTGGTAGCTGGAGGGCTGGACCTCGGCCGCCTCCTTGCCGTACTGGGTACGCATCAGGATGACCGGCACCTTCTCCTTGGTGCGCGGCCGGTACACGTCCGCCCGCAGCACGGTGCCGTCCCGCATGCGCGCCCCGGCATCGGTGGTCTTCCCTACCGTGCAGGGGCCTTTGCCGGTGTCCGGCGGCCAGGCGCCGTCCTCGGAGTCCCGCGCCGGGCCGGGCGCGGCCTGGAACGCCAGCGCGCAGGCTCCGGCGAACGCCAGAGCCGTCCAGCCGGCCTTCCGTACCCGCCGCTTCACCGCCGCACCTCCCCTCCGCCGCCCGCGTGCAGCGTGTCCGGGCCGATGTCCGCGAGCGTGGTGCACCCGGACAGCCCCATCGTCAGGTCGAAGTCCGCGAGCAGGCCGCGTACGACGTGTTCCACGCCCGCGGCGCCGCCGAGGGCCAGCCCGTACACGTACGGGCGCCCCAGCAGCACCGCCCGCGCTCCCAGGGCCAGCGCCTTGAACACATCGGCGCCGCTGCGGATACCGGAGTCGAAGAGCACCTCCGTCTCGGTGCCGACCTCCGCCACCACGTCGACCAGCGCGTCCAGGGCGGCCACCGCCCCGTCCACCTGCCGGCCGCCGTGGTTGGACACCACGATGCCGTCCATCCCGGCCCGCACCGCCCGGCGCGCGTCCTCGGGGTGCACGATGCCCTTCAGGACGATCGGGCCGTCCCAGTGCTCCCGCAGGAAGCCCAGTTCGTCCCAGGTGTGCGCCTTGCCGCTGAAGATCGGCAGCCACTGCATGGCCGCGCCCTGCGGGTCCTCCTCGACCGGCCGCTCCAGCCGGGAGCGGAACACCGGGTCGGACAGCGGGATCGCCACCCCGTCGCCGCGCAGGAACGGCAGATACGCCTGGTCGAGGTCGTGCGGGCGCCAGGCGAGCTGCCAGGTGTCCAGGGTGACGACCAGGGTCGAATAGCCGGACGTGCGGGCCCGCTTGAGGATGCTGGCGGTCACCTCGTCGTCGTGCGGCCAGTACAGCTGGAACCAGCGCTGGCCGTCGCCGTTGGCCTCGGCGACCTCCTCGATGGTGTGCGAGGCGGCGGTGCTCAGCACCATCGGCACACCGGTCGCCGCGGCGGCGCGGGCGGTGGCCAGCTCGCCTTCCGGGTGGACCTGGGACTGCACCCCGATCGGGGCGAGGACGACGGGGGCGGGCAGTTCGCTGCCCAGTACGGTGGTGCGCTGGTCGCGGGCGGTGGCGTCGCGCAGCATGCGCGGGACGATGCGGTGGCGGTCGAAGGCGGCGCGGTTGGCGCGTGCGGTGGCGCCGGTGCCGGCCGCGCCGGCGATGTACCAGTAGGGCTTGGGGCCGAGGCGGTCGCGGGCCTGGTCCTCCAGAGCGCCGAGGTCGGTGGTGAAGGGCGGGATCGCGTCCTGGAGCCCGCGCACGTAGATCTGGTACTGGTAGTCCGCGTAGCCGCGTTCGGGCGCTGTCATGGGCTGGTGTGCTCCTTCGTCCGTTCTTCCGGTTCGGCTGCCGGTCCCGGGGGCGTGCTGCGGCCCAGTCCGAGCAGGAGCAGGGCCAGTTGCGCGCCGGCCGGGCCCAGCGCCTCCTGGTAGCCGCGCAGTACGGCGTTCTCCCAGGCCAGGTCCGTACGGGGGTGTCCGACGGCGCGGCGCGCGTCCTGGAGACGGCGGTCCTCGGCGGTGCGCAGGCGGATGAGCCGGGCGATGTCCCGGTCCAGTTCGTGGATGCGGGACCGGTGGCGGGCCGGGCCGTCGAGGCCGCCCACGCCGCCGTTCACCGCGTCGGTCCGCCCGTTCACGGCCGGTCCGGCTGCCGCAGGAGGCGGTGGTAGGCGGCGGCCACCCGGGCCACGAACGCGGTGGACACCTGGTCCGGCCGGTGCCCGAAGACCACCTCGGCGCCGCCCGCGCCGTCCGGCCACACCTCCACCTCCAGCTCGTGGACGGCCCGCTGTGCCGCATCCCGTACGGGCTCGGTCCCGCAGCCCGCCAGGTCCAGGCGCTGCGGCGGCCCCTCCTGGAGCGCGAACATCGTCTGGAAGAGCGGATGCCGGGTACGGTCCCGTGCCGGGTCGGCGGCCAGCCGTACCACCTCCTCGAACGGCACGTCCTGCGCGGCCAGACCGGCGTGGATGCCCTCCAGGAGGCGGGGCAGCGCGTCCGCCGTGCCGTCACCGGCCGGGCGCATCCGGAAGCAGACCACGTCGATCAGGCAGCCGACCGCGTCCGCGGTGTCGGGGTGGTAGCGCTTGGCGACCGGCGCGCCCACCGCGAGGTCGTGCTGCCCGGTCGTGGTGGCCAGGGCTTCGGCGTAGGCCGCCAGCAGCACCGCGAAGCGGGTGCTGCCGTGGTGCCGGGCCCGCTCTTCCAGAGCCGCGTATTCAGTGGCGGAGAGGGTGAAAGTGGGTGCCGCGCTTTCAGAGGGTGTCTTTTCAGGAGGTGGCAGGGCCAGCGGCGGCACGCCGGTCAGTTCGTCACGCCAGTACGCGCGCTGCTCCTCGCCGGTGTGTCCGTTCACCTGTGCGCGGTGCCCCGCCAGGACGGCCGCCAGTGGGGCGGGGCGCGCGGCCCTGGACTCCTCGCCGCGCAGCCGGGCCGCGTAGGCCGCCGACAGGTCCTCGGCCAGCGGCCGTGCGGAGCCGCCGTCGAAGGCGATGTGGTGTACGACGATGCCCAGCCACCAGCGGCCACCGGCCGCCGACGGCACCATGACACACCGCCAGTTGACTCCGGAGCCGATGTCCAGCGGCCGGTGCAGCTCGGGGTGTACGGCCGTGAGCGCGGCCGTCTCGTCGCCGGCCGGATCGAGGACCCGTACGTCCACCGGCGCGGCCGGGCCGTCCAGGAGCGCCACCGGGCGGCGGTCGAAGACATAGCGGGCGTGCAGCGACTGGTGCCGCCGGTGCACGTCGTCCGCCGCGGCCCGGAACGCCTCCGGGTCGAAGGCGCCGGTCACCCGCCACAGCAGGACGCAGTGCGCCGAGGTGTCGGACGGGTCGAGCTGCTGCTCGTACAGGAAGCCGGTCTGGACGGGGAGCAGCGTCAGCGGACCTGTGGGCACGGGCTGCATGGACGCCCCCGGCTCCGCCTGCCGCTTCTCGATCCATTCCACCAGGTCGCGTACGGTCGGGCCGGCGATCAGTACGGAGGCCGGTACGGGGACGCCGGTGCGCCCGCCGATGCGGACGCACAGCCGGGCGCCGTCCAGCGAGGTGCCGCCCAGCTCGAAGAACGAGGCGTCGGGGGGTACATCGTCCGGGGCCCGGCGCAGGATCTCGGCGAAGGCGGCTATGACATGGGCTGCCACCGAGCCGTCCACCGCGTCACGAGGCCGGCGCGCGTCGGCCCGGGGCCGGGCCGTTTCCGTGCGCGCCGTGATCAGGTCCAGCAGCGCGGCCGTATCCAGCTTTCCGTTGTCGGTCAGCGGGAAGGCGTCCACGGCGGCGAGTTCCCGGGGCACCAGATATTCCGGCAGCCGCTCGGCCAGCGTGCGGCGCACCGTCTCCGCGCTCATCGGCTCCCGGCCGTCCCGCACCGTGTACGCGGCGGCCAGTCCCACGCACCGCCCGTCCGCCATCAGCGGGACGACGGCGCACCGGAGCACTCCGGGCACCCGGGCCGCCGCGGCTTCCACTTCGCCGGGCTCGATGCGGTGTCCGTGCACCTTGACCTGGCGGTCGCGGCGGCCCGCGTAGTGCAGGGTGCCGTCGGCGGAGCAGAAGCCCAGGTCGCCGGTGCGGTAGACGCGGCGTACGGCGCCGTCCAGCGGAAGGTCGACGAAGCTGCGCGCGGTCTGCTCCGGGTCCGCGAGGTAGCCGCGGGCCAGTCCGGCACCCGCGACGCAGATCTCGCCGGTGGTGTCCGGCGGGACCGGCCGCGACTCCTCGTCCAGGACGAACACTTCGGTCCGTCCGACCGGGCGGCCCACCGGAATCTGCGTGCCGGGCGCCTGGTCGTCGGCGACATCGGCGGCCGTGATCCGGTGGGTGGTGGCGAAGACCGTCGTCTCTACGGGGCCGTAGCCGTTCACCAGGGCGATGTGGGGGTGCGCCCGTACGAAGCGGCGGACGTGCGCGGGCGAGAGCCGTTCGCCGCCCGCCATGAGCTGCCGCAGCCCGTGGAAGCAGTCCGGGTCCTCCTCCACGAGCAGGTGGAACAGCGAGGCGGTGAGCCACAGCGTGTTCACGCCCGCCCGGCGTACGAGGTCGCGCAGCCCGTCCGCCGTCAGGTACGGCTCGTCCACGAGCACGGAGGTGCCCCCGTTGAGCAGCGCTCCCCACAGTTCGAGGGAGGCGGCGTCCCAGGGCAGCGGGGCGGCCTGCGGCCAGACCGTGTCCGGGCCGAGGTCGGCGAAGCGGGCGGCGGGATCTGTCGGGTTGAACAGCCGTTCCGTGCCCGCGTGCGGGGAGAGCACGCCCTTGGGACGGCCGGTGCTGCCCGAGGTGAAGAAGACGCAGCAGGTGTCCGTCTCCTGTACGGGCACCGGTGGCAGGGGCTGGGCGGTGGCGGCGGCTTCCTCGATGTCCGTGCCGGGCACCCACACCGGGACGGGCGGGGTCTCCTGGTGCCCCGGGGCGGCGGCGATCAGCGGGGCGTCCGCCCGCCTCGTCAGTTCCGCGATCCGGGGCGCGGGCCAGCGGGGGTCCAGGGCCGCGTAGGCGGCGCCCAGTTTGAGGATCGCCAGGACGGTTGCCACGTAGCGCGGGGAGCGGGGCATCAGGACGGGGACGATGTCTCCGGCGCGTACTCCTGCCGAGGCGAGTTCGGCCGCGTAGGCGTCCGAGGCGCGGTCCAGGGTCCGGTAGCTCACGGTGCGCTCCCCGTGGAGCAGGGCGGTGGCGTCCGGGCGCTCGGCCGCCCGCTGCCGGAAGATCTCGTGTACGGCCGTCATCGTCCACCCCCGGAACCCAGCCGCTGCGGCTCGTTCTCGTACGGATCACTGGCGTGCCGGTCGTCCGGCCCCTCCGGCGCAGCCGTCCGCGCGCTGTCCGACGGACCGTGCAGCCGCCCGAGCCGCGGCGCCAGGGCTACGCACGCCACACACCCCGTGCCCAGCACCACGGCCAGCAGCCACGGCTGTCCGCCGGTGAGCAGCCAGCCGCCCAGGAGCGGGCCCAGGACCAGGCCCCCCGACATGGCCGCGGAATAGGCCCCGTTGTACCTGCCGCGTACCGGATCGCCGGCCAGCGTGTTGACGAGAGTGGGCAGCGCCACGGCCAGCAGCGCCTCCCCCACGGCGAACACCGCCAGCGCGCCGATCACCAGCGCGGCCTGTACCGCAGCGCCGCTGCTGACGGTGGCCAGCAGGAGCAGCAGCCAGCTCGCCGCCCAGCTCCCGGCGGTCCCGGCGAGCAGGACCGCGGGCCGGGAGCGGGAGATGCGGGTGACCGCCGCGAACTGGATCAGCACGATGCAGCAGGTGTTGGCCACGAAGCCCCATGCCATGATCCGCGCGTCCATGCCGCGCACCGCGACCAGCCCGGGAATGCTGGACTCCAGCTGTCCGTACCCCACCACCATCAGTGCGACGGTGAAGGCGAGCACCTTGAGCAGCGCGCGGTCCCGGAGGACGACGGCGTAGCCGCGGGGTCCGGCGGCGGGTTCCTCCGCTGCCGTGTCCGGGCGTTGTGGCCGCCGTCCCACCGCGAGGACGAGGACGGCGCCGGCCGCCAGGAACGACAGGCCGTCACAGACGTACAGCAGTTGGAAGCGGCCCGGATCGGCCGTCGAGGCGAAGATCCCGCCGAGCAGGCCGCCGAGCCCCACCCCCGCGTTGAGCCCGACGAACTGGAGCCCGAACGCGGTGGACCGGGCCTCGCCCGTCACGCTCCGGGCGATGGCGGTGTTCCATACGGAGAGCATCGCGCCGTACGCCAGTCCGTAGGCCGACCCGGCGAGCACCGCGCCGCCCACCCCGGTGACCAGGGCGAAGGAGGCGGTGCCGAGGGCCGCGAGGGCCATCGCGGCGGCGGCCGTGGCGCGCAGCGAGCGGCCGTCGGCCAGCCGTCCGGCCAGCGGCCCGCCGAGCAGCGAGGCCACCGCGATCACCGAGATGACGGCGGTGGCGGCGCCGACCGGCAGCCCGCGCACCCGGGTCAGATAGAGGACCAGGAACGGCTGGACCAGTCCGGTGCCCACCGAACTGACCAGGTTGGCGCCCATCACCGCCCGGGTGCGGGGCGGGAGTTGCCGCAGGGCGGCCACAGACTGGATCTTCACGGCCGGGCGGTCTCCTCGCGCCCGGCTCCGTGCGCCGTCACCGCGGCGGTGACGGCCCGCAGCGAGGCGTCCGCCAGCAGCGCGCTCAGCGCCACCGGGGCGCCGAACTCCTCGCGCAGCCGCTGGACCAGGGACATGGCCTGGAGGGACGTGCCGCCCAGGGCGAAGAAGTCGTCCTCCGGGCCGATGGGCGTCCCGGTGTCCAGGTCCAGGATCTCCCGCCAGATTCCGGCGGTCCTCTCCTCTGCCGTCGGCATGTGTTCATTCCTCCACGGGACGTAGTAGAACGGCGGCGGCGTGCACCGCGCTGGTGCCGAGCAGTACGACGGGGGACGGTGCGCCGCCCCCGGCCGTACGGTCGGCGAGATTGATCAGCGGGTCGCTGCCCAGACAGTGCGCGATACGCGGCACGTTGTCCAGATACACCTGGGCGTCGGCGATTCCGGCCTCGCCAAGGAACGTCCGCAGGGCGTCCCTGGCGAGGTTGCTGGGCAGCACGGCGCCGGTACCCAGGTCGCGGGACGTCAGCCCCGTGGCTGCCCACAGATCGGCGAACATCCCTTGGTACATGGCGAGTTGCGCACCCATCCGGTGGCCCGGCGTGGCGGCCTCGTGGGCGATCCTGCGGGCCCCGCCGAGCAGTTCCCAGCCGTACCGCCGCCCGGAGACGACGGCCGCCGCGGCCCCGTCTCCGGCGACCGCCGTGCCGCCCAGCACCACCCGGCCGCCCGGCAGCACCGTACGCACCAGGTCCCCGGAGACGACCAGCACCGTGCCGGACGCGCCCGACCGCACCAGGGACGCCGCGATGTCGAAGGCGGTGATGGCGGTGGAGCAGTCGGCCAGGCCCAGCATCAGCGGGTAGGCGCGGCGCAGACCGAGGTCGCTCAGCAGGCCCGTGAGGGCGGTCCGGTCCGGGCCGTCGGCAGGCAGCGACTCGGTCGCGAGCAGCACCGTGTCCACCGTGGCCGGGTCGGTTCCGGAGGCGTCCAGCGCGCCGCGCATGGCCGGGCCGAGGAGACCGAGGATGCCGCCCTCGGCCTCGCGGTACTCGGCGAAGCCGGTGCCCGCGTCCGGTGGTCCGTCCGCGTACTCGGGGAGTTCGGCGACCTTGCGGCGTATCGCGCCCAACTCCGTGCCGAGGCCGTTGACATAGGCCGCCGCCCCCGCGCTCATTCCGCCCCCGCCGGCAGCGGGCGCGCGCCCAGCAGCACCGCCGCCAGGTGGGAGATGCCCGCGCCGAGCAGCACGAGGCGGTCCTCCGGGCCGCCCGCCTCCTCCCCTGCGGCCTTGGCCTCCGCGAGCCGGTCCGCGAGGTTGATCAGCGGGTCGCTGCCGAGGCAGTGCCCGATCCGGCCGACGTTGCCCAGCGCGAGCCGGTCGCCGCCGTAGCCGACGTCGGAGAGGTAGATCTCCAGGACGTTGCGCGCGAAGTTGCTGGGCAGGACGGCCCGTACCTCCTCGGGCCGGACCGGGTGACGCTCCGCGAGCCGGGCGAACAGTTCGCGGTGCGCCGCGATCCGGGCCGCCAGCTGCTGCCGCGCGGGCTCCCCGGAAAGGGTCTCCGGGGCGGCGTGGTGGGCCATGCCCAGCACCGGCAACCCGGCCGCGGTCGCCGATACGAGAACGGTGGCGGCGGCGTCGCTGGCGATGGCCGCGCCGCCCGCGACGACACGTTCGCCGCCGGTGGCGTGGTCGGCCAGATCACCGGTGACGACCAGGACATGACGGGCGCTGCCGTCGCGGACCAGGGAGGCCGCGGTGCCCACGGCGGCCATGGCGGTGGCGCAGTCCATCAGACCGAGCGTGCTCGCGGTGGCGCGGGTCAGCCCGATGTCCTGGAGCAGTTCGGCCACGTCCCGGTGGGCCGTGCGGTCGCGCGGCAGCGAGTCGGTGGCCAGCAGCACGAGATCGACCTCGTCGCCCGGCACCCCGGCCTCGCCCAGGGTGCGCTGGGCCGCGGCGGCCATCAGCTCCACCACCTGCCCGTCCGACCAGTGATAGGTGTCGAAGCCGGCGGCCGGGGCGGTCAGCCGGGCCGCGGTGTCGGGGTCCGCGAGCAGTTCCGGCAGCTCGGTGACGGGGTCGGCGTACTCGCCCAGCTCGTAGGCGGGGGCACACAGCCGTGCGGTGGTCATGCCCGGCCTCCCGCTCCGGCCGCCGCCCCGGCCAGGGCCGTGAACCGCTCGGCGAGGCGGCGCACGGTGGCCTCGTCGTACAGCTCGCTGTCGTACTCGAACCAGCCCTCGGTGCCGTCCGGTCCGGGGTAGACGGCCAGCGTCAGGTCGTAGCGGGCGGTGCCCTTGTCGAGGTCGGCGGTGTCCGCGCGGGCGCCCTGGATCTCCCGGCCGCCCTCGCCGAGGTTGTCGAAGACGAAGACGGCGTCGAGGAGGGGGTGGTTGCCCGGCACCCGGGCGGGCCGTACCTCCGCGGCGACCAGTTCGCCCGGATACGCGGCGTGCCGGAGTCCGGCCCGGGTCGCCGTACGGACCGCACGGACGCGGGCGGCGTGCGAGCCGTCACCCGCGTCCCGCAGCCGCACGGGCAGGACGTTGAGCAGGTAGCCGGCCACCTCGGCGGTGCCGGGCCGGTCCCGGCCCGCGGTGAACGTGCCCAGCAGCACGTCCTGCCGGCCGCCGAACTCGGCCAGCGTGGCCCAGGCCACGGCCAGCCATCCGGCGTACGCGGTGGCCGCCTCGTGCTGTGCCGCCGCGGCGATGCCCTCGGTGACGGCCCGGGACACGGTGAAGTCCACCCGGCCGCCCTGGCGCGAAGTGCCGTCGGCGGGGCGCGGCCGGTCGGTGGGCAGCGGCGGCGGAGCGTCGGCCACCTCGCCGGCCCAGTAGGCGGCCGCTTCCTGGCCCGCCGGGCTGCCGAGCCACTGCCGCAGCTCGCGGGCGTAGTCGCTGAAGGCGGGCGCGGCGGCGGGCTCGGTGTCGGCGGGCCGGGCCAGTTCGTCCAGCAGCAGTTCGAAGGACCATGCGTCGAAGACGAGGTTGTGCACCACGACCAGCAGCCATGCCTCGTCGGGCGCGGGCCCTTCGGCGAGGGTGACCCGCAGCAGGGGCCCGGCCCCCAGGTCGAACGGCTCGGCGGCCAGTTCCCGGGCGAGCCGGTGTGCCGCGTCGGCGTCGGCGCAGCGGGTACGGGCCAGAAGAGGCGGCAGTTTCTCGTGCACCACCGGGCGGAGGCCCGAGCCGCCGTCCTCGAAGGTGGTACGCAGCGCCTCGTGCCGGGCCGCGAAGCCGCGTACCCGCTCGGCGAGCAGGTCGAGGTCCACCGGGCCGCCGGTGAGGTGCACGGCCTGGCAGACCACGTCCACCGGGTGGCCGGGCAGCCGCTGCTGGGTCAGCCAGAGGCGGCGCTGTCCAGGGGTCAACCGGCGTTCATCCGCGAGCACTTGGGGAATCCGTTCGCGCAGGCGCGCACGCTGGCCGGGGGTGAGGCCGGTGAGCCGGGCGACGAGGTCGGCCCGGGAGGGGGCGGCGGTCATGCGTAGCGCCTCCGGAGTTCGTTGAGGTGGCTCAGGCTCTGTACGACGAGGTCCTCGTCGACGCCGAAGTCGATCAGGCAGGCGATCTCGTTGACGCCCATGCCCTGGAAGCGGTCGACCACCGCGGCGCAGGAGTCCGGGGTGCCGAGCAGCGCGCCCTTCTCGAAGTACTTGTCGAAGGCGAACTTGATCAGTTCGTCCTGGTCGTCGGCCGAGATGTCGCGGACGCCGGCGCCCGGCGCCAGGTTCTTCTTCTGCGAGTCGATGACGGTGAAGAAGGAGCGCAGATAGTCGCTGAAGGGGGGCCAGACGGTCTCCCGGACCTCGTCCAGGTCGGTGCCGATGAAGGTGTGCAGCATCAGCGTGACCGTGGTGCTGTCCGGGTCGTGCCCGTACTCCTCCAGGGTCTTGTAGTAGACCGCGAGCTTCTCCTCCAGCTCCTCGTTGGTCATGTCGATCAGCGCGGTCAGCACGTTGCAGCCGAGCCGTCCGGCCGTCTCGAACGTCTCCACGCTCTTGGTGCAGGTCAGCCAGATGGGCAGTTCGGGCTGCACGGGCTGCGGGTGCAGCTCCACCTCGACGTGGTTGCCGAGGCCGTCCTGTACGTAGACCGGCGCGCCCTCCCACAGTTCGCGGATGGTGCCCACCGCGTCGAAGGTGCGCTGCCTGCGGTCGGACCAGCCCTCCGGCCGGATGGCGAAGTCCAGCGGGCTGAAGCCGGTGGCCAGGGCGATCCCGGCCCGCCCGCGGGAGAGGTTGTCGACGACCGCCCACTCCTCGGCGACCCGGATCGGGCTGTGCAGCGGGAGGATGACGCTGCCGGCCCGGATCTGGAGGCGCTGGGTGTGCATCGCCAGGCCCGCGCCGAGGACGGAGGGGTTGGGGTAGAGGCCGCCGAAACGGTGGAAGTGCCGCTCCGGGGTCCAGATGGCGGTGAAGCCGTTCTCGTCCGCGTAGCGGGCCGCGTCGAGCACGAAGCGGTATTTGTTCTTCTCGTCCCCGGAGAAGAAGATCAGACTGAAGTCCACGGTCAGCGCTCCTGTTCCTGCCGGTCCTGGCCGGTCGGGCCGTCCTGCCGCACCTCGGCCAGCAGGCGTTCGATGTCGTACGGGTCGAGTGCGGCCAGCTGCGCGGCCAGCGCGCCGATGTCGTCGCCGGCGTCCCCAGCGGGCGCGTCGGCAGCGCCCGTACCGGCCTCGGTCCGCGCGCCCAGCCGTTCCTGTACGAGCTTGGCCAGCGCCGCGGGCGTCGGCTCGCCGAGCACGTCGGCCAGCGGCACCTCCACCGAGAACTGGTCCCGCAGGTCCGACAGCAGCCGCACGATCAGCAGCGAGTCGCCGCCGAACTCGAAGATGTCCCCGTCCAGCGGCATGTCCTCGGCACCGAGCGCGCCGCGCACCAGCCGCGCCACCTGCCCGACGAGGTCGTCCGCCGCCTCCTGCCCGTCGGCGTCGGCCACGGCCGCGGCGGCGCCCGCCGTCGGCCGGGCGATCCGCTCGTCGCGCACCCACTGGTCCAGCCGGTGCCCGATGTCCCAGGTGGAGACGGCGACATGGGAGACATCGCGCAGCGTCAGCAGGCGGCGGATCGCCTCCAGGCCCTCGTCCGGCTGGATCGCCTTGTCGTCCATGCTGCGGCCGATCGCGGAGATCGCCCGCTTCTCGTCCTGGTGGTGCTGCCACACGTCCCACGCCGCGCTGATCCACACCGTACGGTCCAGGCCGCGGTTGGCCCGCTCGGCGGCGGCGTCCATGAAGTGGTTGGCGGCGCCGTACCCGAGCAGCCGCAGCCCGCCGAGCACACCGGCCAGCGAGGAGAGCAGCAGCACGAAGTCCACGTCGTGGCCGGACAGCACCTTCTCCAGCGCGATCTGGCCGTGCGCTTTGGGCACGAAGTGCCACTCGCACTGCTCGGCGCTGGCCGCGGTGATGGCCCGGTCCCACTGCTCGCTGGGCAGCCCGGCCGCGTGCACGACCCCGTGCAGAGCTCCGAAGTGCGCGGTGACCTGGTCCACCGCGGCACGCAGCGCGTCCTCGTCGGCCACGTCGGCGTGCACGAGGAGGGGCGCGTCGCCGCCGTCCTCCAGGGCCCGCAGCCGCTGGATGCGCAGCGAGGTCCCGTCGTCCTCGTCGTGCGCGTCCAGCCAGGCGTCCCACTCCGCACGGCCGGGCAGCGGGTCGCGGGTGAGCAGCGCCAGCCGGACGCCCGGGCACTCGCGGCGCAGCCACTTCGCGATCGTGGCGCCGATCTCGCCGAGGCCGCCGGTGATGAGGTAGACGCCGTCCTCGCGCAGCCGGGAGACGGCCTTGGCGGTCCAGTCGGCGCGTACCGGTTCCAGGTCGGCGATCCAGCGGGTGGCGCCGCGCAGCGTGGTGGCGACCTCGGGGCGGCGCTGCCCGGCGAGTTCGGCGGCGAGGGTGCGCAGCGAGCGCTCGTCCACGGCGGCCGGCAGGTCGAAGTGCCGGGAGCCGATGTTGCCGTGCTCCTGGCCGATGACCCGGGCGGCGACGGCGAGCGGCACCAGTTCGGCCGCCGGTTCCGGTTCGGCCGGGCTGACGGCGTAGGCGCCCGCGCTGATCAGGTCGAGCTGGAGCGGCTTGGTGACGCCGTGTTCGCTGAGCGCCTTGACCAGCGCGATCAGGCTGTAGAGGCCGTGCCGCTGGGCGGTCTCGAAGCGCTCCCTGCCGCGTTCGGCGGGCAGCGGGGCGGTGGACCAGGCGTGCAGGACGCGGTCCGGCAGCCGCTCCTCGGCCAGCAGATCGGCGACGAGGCGGGCGTGGTCCTCCTCGGAGTCCGGCCGCAGCGTCCAGGTGTCGCCGTCCCGCCCGTACGCCGTACCGGCCCGTACGGTCAGCACCTCGCCCGCGCAGGCGTGCGCGGCGAGCCGGGCCGCGGTGCCCTGCTCGTCGGCGAAGAGCAGCACGGGGTCGGCGACCGGTTCGGCGGGCGCGTCGAGGGTGCCGACGGCCTGGCGCCAGACCGGGGCGGAGAACCACTCGTCCAGGGGGAGTTTGCGCACGCCGTCGCCGGAGCCGCCGCCCGCGCCGGTCAGTGTCCCGGTGCCGGGCTCGACCCAGTAGCGGGTGCCTTCGAAGGGGTACGTCGGCAGCGGTACCCGGCGGCGCCCGCGGCCCGCGTAGTAGCCCTGCCAGTCCACCGGCAGGCCCGCCGCCCACAGCCGGCCGAGCGCGGCGGTCACCGCGGTCAGGTCGGCGCCGGCGTCCCGGCCGCGGGCCGCGGAGGTGACGACCGGTACGCCGGTCTCCCGGTCCGGGTGCCGCCGGGTGAAGGTGGCGAGCGTCTGGCCGGGACCCACCTCCAGGAAGACCGGGGGCTCGCCGTCCAGCACGGTGGCCACGTCGTCCGCGAACCGTACGGTCTCGCGCAGGTGCCGCCCCCAGTACGCGGGGTCGGTGGCCTCCTCGTCGGTGATCCAGGTGCCGGTCCGGTTGGACAGGAACGGGATCTCGGGGCGGTGCAGCGGGACCTCGCGCAGCAGCTCGGTGAGCGGGCCGACGGCCGGGTCCATCATGGCCGAGTGGAAGGCGTGCGAGGTGACGACCTTCCGGTGGGCGACGCCGTCGGCGGTGAGCCGGGTGGTGAGCGCGCGGACCGCGTCCTTGGGCCCGGCCACGGTGCACACCGCGGGTTCGTTGACCGCGGCGAGCGCGACCTCGCCGTCCTCTTCGAGGTACGGGGCCAGTTCGGCGGGCGGCAGCATGACCGCCGCCATCACGCCGCCGGGCAGTTCGTCCACCAGCCGGCCGCGCTCGGCGATCACCCGCAGGGCGTCGGGAAGCCGGAAGACCCCGGCGAGGGTGGCGGCCACGTACTCGCCGACGCTGTGCCCGATGAGCGCGGCCGGGCGCATGCCCCAGGCCGTCCACTGCCGGGCCAGCGCGTACTCCACCACGAACAGCGCGGGCTGGGTCAGCCGGGTGCGGTTGAGGTCGTGCGGGGTGCCGGTGTACTCCCGCAGCCGCGGGTAGAGGGCGTCCCGCAGGTCCAGGCCCAGGTGCGGTTCCAGGAGTCCGGCGCACTCGTCCAGCACCTCGCGGAACACCGGCAGGTGCTGGTACCAGCCCTGGCCCATGCCGGGGTGCTGGGCGCCCTGGCCGGGGAAGAGCAGCACCACGGGCCGGTCGGCGGGCTGCCCGGAGTCCTGGTGGGTGAAGCGCGGATCGCCGCTGCGGAGCGCGCGTACGGCCGTCTCGCGGTCCGGGACGGTGAGTACGGCGCGGTAGTTGAAGGTACGGCGGGCCGTGGCCAGCGTGTAGGCGGCGTCCTCCAGGGCGGTGTCACCGAGCGTGTCCGGCACCTCGGGTGCCGTGGCCTCCAGATGGTCCGCCAGTTCCTGGCGGGCGGTCTCCAGCGCGGCCGGGGACTTGGCCGAGACCGGCAGCAGTACGACGGGGCCGGCGGAGCGTTCCGCCGGGGCGGGCGCCGGGGCTTCCTCCAGGACGACGTGCGCGGTGGTGCCGCCCATGCCGGTGGAGGTGACCGCGCAGCGCAGCGGATCACCCTCCGCCCCCGGCTGCCACGGCTCGACCTCCGTCCCGACGCGGAAGCGGGTGCCCGCGACCTCGCACTGCGGGTTCCACTCGGTGAAGTGCGGGGTGGGCACCAGCGTGCGGTGGCGCAGCATCAGCACGCACTTGATGAGCGAGGTGACGCCGGCGGCCGTGCTCAGGTGGCCGAGGTTGGCCTTCACCGACCCGATCGTCAGCGGCGGCGCACCGTCCACCTGGTAGGACTGCGCGGCGGCGGCCAGTTCGATGGGGTCGCCCATCTTCGTACCCGTACCGTGGGCCTCCAGATAGCCGACGGTCGCGGGGTCCACGTCCGCCACGGCCAGCGCCTCGGCCAGTACGGCGGCCTGGCCGGTGACGCCCGGCGCGGTGTAACCGACCCGGTCGGCGCCGTCGTTGCCGATGGCGGAGCCGCGCAGCACGGCCCAGACGGTGTCGCCCTCGGCGAGGGCGTCCGCCAGCCGCTTGAGGACCACCACGCCGACGCCGTTGCCGAAGACCGTGCCGTCGGCGCCCGCGTCGAAGGGCCGCACCGTGCCGGTCTCCGAGGCGATGCCGTCGGTCTCGTGGCGGTATCCGGCCTCCTGCGGGAAGCGCAGCGCCACCCCGCCGGCCAGCGCCACGTCGCACTCCTGCGCCAGCAGGCTCTGCGCCGCCTGGTGCACCGCGACGAGCGAGGTGGAGCAGGCGGTCTGCACGGAGATGCTGGGGCCGGTGAGGTTGAGGTGGTACGAGACCCGGGTGGCCAGGTAGTTGGGGTCGTTGCCCATCAGCGTGGCCAGGTCCTGGCGCATCCTGGGCAGTGAACCGTTGAAGCCCTGCTCCCCGGTCAGCACGTTGTTCAGCAGGTACGTGCTGGCCAGCGCACCCGCGAAGACGCCGATGCGGCCGTCGTACTGCTCGGAGTCGTGGCCGCTGTGCTCCAGCGCCTTCCAGGAGGACTGGAGGAACAGCCGCAGCTGCGGGTCCATCCGCTCCGCCTCGCGGGCGCTGAGGTAGAAGAAGGAGGCGTCGAAGAGGTCCGCGTCCTCGACCGTCGCGGCCCGGCGTACGTAACGGGAGTCGGCCAGCGTCCTGGCCTCGACCCCGGCGGCGGCGAGTTCCTCCTCGCCCACGTCGCGGATCTGGTCGGTGCCCGCGAGCAGGTTGCGCCAGAACGCGTGGTGGTCGCGGGCGCCCGGCAGCCGGCAGTCCAGGCCGATGACGGCGATCCGTCCGTCGAGGTCGGCGCCGTCCGCCGCGGCGGCGTCGGCGTAAGGACGGTCAGTCACTGGTTCCTCCTGCTGGTTGCTGGGGGTGCGACGGCGGACCGGCGGGGCGCGTACGGGCCGCGGCCCGGCGGGCACCGCCACGGGCGGCGGCGCGCCTGCGGGCGCCCCGTGCGGCGCCCGCGGCGGAGTCCTCCCGGCCGCTGCCGATGAGCCGCACCAGGCTCCGGATGGTCGGCGCCCGGTACAGGTCGGTCATCCGCAGTCCGGGCGCGACGGTGCGGGTGAGCCGTTCGTGGACGGCGGCCACCCGCAGGGACGTCCCGCCCAGGTCGAAGAAGTTGTCGTCCGGAGCGACCGCGCCGGTGCCGAGCACCTCGCGCCACGCCTCGGCCACGGCCCGCTCCAGCGGCCCGGCGCCGCGTGCGCCGGCGGCGGGTCCGGTCTCCCGGGCCGCGAGCGGATCGGGCAGCGCGGCCCGGTCGATCTTGTGGTTGGGCGTCAGCGGGAGCGCGTCGAGCAGCACGTACGCGGTGGGCACCGCGTGGTCGGGCAGCACCCCGCGCAGCGCCGCCCGCAGGACGGCCGGTGCGGTACGCGCCCCGTCGGCCGCCACCAGGTACGCCGCCAGCTGCCGTTCGCCGAGCCGGTCGGTGAACGGCATCACCACGGCCTCGCGCACTCCGGGCAGATCCTTCAGCGCGCTCTCCACCTCTCCGGTCTCCACCCGGATTCCGGAGATCTTCACCTGGTGGTCGCGGCGGCCGATCAGCAGCAGGGTGCCGTCCGCCAGCCGCCGGGCGAGGTCGCCGGTGCGGTACGTCCGCCCGTCGGCGACCGCGCCGGGCGCCAAATAGTCGCTCGCCACGACGATCTCGCCTTCGCCCGGCCCCTCGACCGGCCGCCCGTCGCCGTCCTGGAGCCACACCTGCGTCTCGGCGGCCGGGAAGCCCAGCGGGAAGACGCCGGTCGGCGGCCGGTAGTCGCGGTCGGCGACCCGCAGCAGCGCGCAGGAGCACTCCGTCGAGCCGTACGCCCCGGCCACCCGGCAGTGTGCCGCGAAGGCCCGGCGGGCGGCATCGAGGTCGGCCAGGTGCAGGGTGTCCCCGCCGAGGGCGAGCATCCGCATGGCGGGCAGCGCGGTGCCCCGCGACTCCATGGCCCGTACGAGGGCGCGGAACACCGGCAGCGTCGAGTGGTAGACCGTGATCTCCTCGGCCGCCATCCACTCCAGCAGGCCGCTGATGCCGAGCGACTTGAGGTCGACGGGGTACAGGGCCGCGCCGTTGAGCAGGGCGGCGAAGGTGTCCTGCACCGCCGAGTCCCAGCTGTAGGCGGACTGGAGGGTGAGCCGGTCCAGCGGGCCGATGCCCAGGCCGTCGGTCCACACCCGCGCGTGGTGCAGCACGTTGCGGTGCAGCTGCGCGACCGGCTTCGGCTGCCCGGTGGAGCCGGAGGTGTAGAGGACGTACGCCTCTCCGTCGGGGTGCGCCCGTACGGCGTCCGCCGCGTCGCCCGACACGAGTTCCTGGTACGCCAACACCGGCTGCCCGTCCGCCAGTTGTCCGGCCGGCGGCAGGTGCTGTTCGGTGGCGACCAGGGCCCGTACGCCCGCGTCCCGGGCCATGAAGGCGAGGCGCGGCTCGGGGTAGGCGGCGTCCAGCGGTACGTAGGACAGTCCGGCGTGCAGTACGCCGAGCAGCGCCGCGATCATCTCGGCGCCGTGCGAGAAGAGCAGCCCGACCCGGTCGCCGGGCCGCAGCCCGGCCGCGGTCAGCGAGGCGGCGATCCGGCCCGCGCGCCCGGCGGTCTCCTGGTAGGTCCAGCGCGCCTCGGGGGTGACCACGGCCTCCCGCCCGGGGTGGGCGGCGGCCTGCTCCAGGAAGCGGTGCACCAGGGTCCCGGCCTGCTCGGCGGGCGGGAACGGCCGGTGTCCGGTGGGCACTTCGGAGAGGGGTGCCGTCGTGGTCATGGCGCGGCGCTCCCTTCCGGCACGGCGGCGGGGCCGTGGGCGAAGAGGACGGCGGGGTGCGCGGGCCGCTCGCGCAGCCGCGCGTAGGCTTCGGCGGCCCGTTCCAGCGGGAGGCGCGGCAGTCCCATCAGGGCCGGGCGGACCGCGCCGGAGGCGATCAGATCCAGCGCCCTTTGCAGGTTCTCGGTGACCGTGCCCTCGCCGTCCGGCGCCGTGACCTCGGTCAGCCCGCGGGCGTACGCGGCGTCCCGGTATCCGGCGCCGCAGCGGGCCGCGTACCGGATGTCGAGGTTGCCCAGCTCCACACTGAAGTCGATGTGTGCCGCGAACCGGCCCACGCCGACCAGCCGGGGGCGCCCCGGGGCCCGGCCCGCCCAGCGGGCGGCCGCCGCGACGGTGGCCCCGGCGTCCCCGGTGCCGCACAGGAAGACGCACCGGCCGCCGTTCCCGTTCTGTGCCGGGCCCGTGCTCTGCTCCGCGAAGAAGTCCTCCCCGTCGGCGGCGGCCAGCCCGAGCGCGGGCGCCGTGCGCAGCCGCTCCGGGCGCAGGTCCAGCAGGGTGGTGCGGGCGCCCCGGGCCGCCGTGATCTGGGCGACCAGCTGGCCGACCATGCCCGCGCCCACCACGGCCACCTCGTCGGCGGGCTCCAGCAGGGCCCGGTCCACCGCGTGCACCGCGGTCGCCGCCAGCCCCGCCACCACCGCGTCCGCCACATCCAGGCCGTCCGGGACCCGGCGGCACAGCCGGTACGGCACGGTGACCGCACCGCTGTGCACGGCCTCGCCCCAGCCCATGGCGATCACCCGGTCACCGGGCGCGAACGCGGGGGCCTGCGGACCGACCGCGTCCACTTCCCCGGCCGAGCAGTACCCGAGGACGAAGCGCTCGCCGGTGCGGGCCGAGCGGTCCAGGTAGTGCAGTTCGGTGCCCGGGCTCACCAGGCTCCACGCGGCGCGCAGCCGTATCTCGCCGCGCCCCGGGGGCTGCCGCAGCACCTCCTCGACGACCGGTTCCGGACTCCCGTCCGCCACCAACTGCCGTACGGGCAACGGGTTTACGTCACCGACCACTCCCGCGGCGGAGACTTCCGGCACCCCGCGCACAGCCGCCTCTTCCGTCATCGCCCCGCTCCCTCGCCGTCCCCTGCCCGCACCGCTTCGCCTTGCGGCTCGGGCGCCGCGATCCACCGCTCGTCCGGCACGATCTCCAGTTCCTCGCGGTGGCCCGGTATCGGACCCAGCGGCACCGGGCGGCCGGAGCGTTCGTACGAGGCGCGCCGGTTGCGCTTGCGCTCCAGGCCGAGGTTGAGGCCCGCCAGGTCCACGGGCTCGTGGGTGAGCAGTCCGCGCTCCCGCCCGGCCGTCACCGCTTCGGCGCCGGCCCGGGTACGGATGAACACCCGGCCGTGCTTGGCCTGTCCTTCGCCGCTGACGCTCGCGGCGAAGATGTTCGGGTCGCCGTCGCTGACGCTCACGTCGGCCAGCCCCGACATCCAGTCCCCGCAGGACAGGCAGCGGTGCGTCTTGTTTCCGGCGAAGTCCCGGACGGCCTGCCAGAACTGCACCTGGTGGTCCACGCCGTCCCGCGTGCGGATGCCGATGTTCCCGGGGTACTCCCCCTCGCGGTAGCGCAGCCGCACCACCGACTCCACTGGTACGTGGGCGCGTTCGCGGATCACCGCGGCGGTGCCTTCGGGGCGCGTGCTGGACGAGCAGGCGGGCTCGACCAGGAGCACGACCTTCTCGCGTGCCCAGCGTCCGATCTCGGTGTCCATGGCCTGGAGCTTGCGCATGGCCTGGATGTGGCAGGCCACTCCGGACATGGCGACCCGGGCGTCCGGCTCCTCGGTCATGATGCGGCGTAACGCGCCCAGATACGGGGCGAGCTGGTACGTGGACTGGGCGGTCTCCACCAGCTCGCCCGGGTCGCGGACCACCGCGGGCGCCGCCCGCCACGGCTGCCCGGCGTCCCGCCCCATGGAGAGCACCGCCGTCACGCCCAGCACCCGCATGGCCGTCTGGAGCAGCGCGGTGAGGCTGCCGCCACTGGCGGACGCCTCGTACACCACGGGGTCCAGCGCGTGCCCGGCGACGACCTCCTCGAAGACACCGGTCCAGCGCTCGTCGGGGGTGCGGGTGCGGCCGAACAGGCGCTCCTCGGCGGCCGGGGTGCCGGGGTCGGCTCCCGGGCACACGTCCAGGCAGTCGGTGCACTCCCCGCAGTCGGCGGCGGTCCAGGAGGCCACGGTGAGCACCGGGTCCAGCTCGTCGAAGCCGATCACTCCGGCCGGGCAGGCCAGCTCGCAGGCGCCGCACACGGTGCACAGCTCGGGAGCCAGTACGTCCTTCTCAAGCTGCTGGAAGGTCATATGAGGCCGCCGTTCCGGGCGGCCTCGGCCACCGCCGTCCCGAGGGTGTCGATCAGGAACCGGTAGCCGTCGTCGTCCAGCAGCGCCGGCGGCACGATCTTGACGCTGGCGCCTTCCGGCCCGCCGCCGAACAGCAGCAGCCGGCCGCGCAGGGCGTTGCCGGTGACGGCGCGCGCCAGTTCCGGGTCGGGCCGTCCGTCCCGTACGCAGTCGAAGGCGGCCAGCGCGCCGGTCGTGCGGGCCGCCCGCATCCAGGGGTGCCGGGCGGCCAGCGCGTCCAGGTCGGCGCGCAACCGTTTCCCCAGCTGCTGCGCCCGGCCGGGCAGGTCCTCCCGTACGACCACGTCCAGGACGGCTTCGGCGGCGGCGCAGGAGACCGGGTGCCCGGAGAAGGTGGAGGTCTGCACGCCCGGCGGCAGCGCGTCGACCACCGCGCGCTCCCCCACCACGGCGCCGACCGGGAAGCCGTTGCCCAGCGTCTTGCCGAGCAGCGTCAGATCCGGCCGCTCCGTCATCAGCTCGGCGGTGAACAGGCGCCCGGCGCGGCCCAGCCCGGTGTAGATCTCGTCCAGGATCAGCAGCGCGCCCCGGGAGTGCGCCTGCCGGGCGATCTCGTCCAGCAGCTCCGGCGCCACGTCCAGGACGCCCTCGGTCACCTGCACCGGCTCCAGGATCACGGCCGCGGTGCCGCCGCGCCGGTCGGCGGCGTCCAGCGCCGCGGACAGCCCGGCCGCGAACGCAGCCGCGTCGCCGGCCCCCGGCTCCCTCGGGTCGGGTAATTCCGCGATGACGACCGGCGCGCGTCCGTCGTCGTCCGCGAACCCGCTGTAGGTCTTGAACTCCGACCGCCAGGTCAGCCCCAGCGCCCCGGCCGTCTTGCCGTGGAAGCCGTAGCGGAAGCCGACCACGGCCCGGTGGCCGGTGGCCGCGCGGGCGATCTTCAGCGCGGACTCCACCGCCTCCGCGCCGGTCGTGGTGGGCAGCACCGCGGGCTCCGCGTACGGGGACAGCGCGCCGATCCGCCCGACCAGCCGCCTGCGGGCGTCCGAGCCCAGCTTGCAGCCGGTGTGCGCCAGACGCCCGGCCTGGGCGGTCACGGCGGCGATGACGTCCGGGTGCTGGTGGCCCAGGGTCGCGGCGCCGCTGCCCGCGGTCCCGTCGAACCAGGCCGTGCCGTCCTCGGTGTACAGCCAGGGGCCGCTGCCGCTGCTGAAGTCCGGCCCCAGGGTGCTGCCCGTGGACCGCGCTTCGGTACTCGCCTCACTCGTCATCACTGGGGGTCCTTTGCGATCCGGGCGCCGACGGCCCGCTGCACATCGGCGAAGTCGGGAAATGACGTGCGGTGGCAGGCGCCGCCGCGCACCGTGGTGCGCCCCGGCAGACACCCCGCGAGCGTCGCGGCGGCCATGGCGATCCGGTGGTCCTCGAACCCCGGCACCACACCGGCCCGCAGCGGCGCACCGCCGCGCACCGTCAGCCCGTCCGCCGCCACCTCGACCCGGGCGCCGAAGGCTCCGGCCATCCGCGCCGTGGTCGTCAGCCGGTCCGTCTCCTTGAACCGCAGCTCCTGCGCGCATCCGATCCACGAGGTCCCCGGCAGCCGGGCCGCGACCACGGCCAGCAGCGGCACCTCGTCGATCAGC
This sequence comes from Streptomyces sp. NRRL F-5755, assembly GCF_001279365.1. NCBI lineage: Bacteria > Bacillati > Actinomycetota > Actinomycetes > Kitasatosporales > Streptomycetaceae > Streptomyces > Streptomyces sp. NRRL F-5755. The sequence goes on from NZ_LGCW01000276.1 coordinate 51,058, forward strand.
GCGTGCAGCAGCCACGGCTCGTCCACCCGGACGGGCCCGGCCTGCTCCAACCCCCCTCGGACCACCACGGTCCCCACCGGCTCCCCGCCGCGGGGCCGTCCCCCCTCAGTCCCTCCGTTTCCGTACTCGTACGAGATATCGGCCCCGGCCCGCCGCAGCACCTCGAAGAATCCGGTGCGGGTCGGGTTCAGGCACACGCCCGGCACGCGCAGCGTGCCGCCGTCGCCCCACAGCAGGTGCGCCGCCACGGGATACGCGGCCAGCGACGGATCGGCCGGTACGTCGATGACCTCCGGTACCGTGAGCGCACCGCCGCCCCAGCCGAGTTCATGGTCCCCCTCGTCCAGCACACCGCCGAACGAGGCGAGCATCCGCTCGGTGTGGTCCCGCGAGCGCACCGGGTGCCGTACGGTCGCGGGCAGCCCCGCGGCGGCCACGGCCAGCAGGACGCCGGACCGTGCCTGCGCGCTCCCCACGCGCAGCTCCACCGTGCGCCCCGGCCGGCACACCGGCCCCTTCACCCACACGGGCAGGCAGCCGTCCTCCCCGAGGTAGGCGATGTCCGCGCCCAGTTCGGCCAGCGGATCGACCAGCCAGTCCATCGGCCGGTGCCGCAGCACCTCGTCGCCGTCCACCACCGCCGCGGTGCCGCTCCCGGCGAGCACCCCGATCAGCAGCCGGGCCGCGGCGCTCGACCCGCCGGTCTCCAGATACGGCACGCCCTCGGGCCACCCGGTCACGCCCGGGTGGGGCCGCGCCTGCTGTGGCACCGGTAACGCGCCACGCCGCACCGTCAGCGTGCCGCCGTCCGCGTCGACCGCCACGCCCAGGGCCCGCATCGCGGGCAGCAACGCCCGTACGGCGCCGCCCAGATTGGCGTTGCGCACCGTCAGCACCTCGGGCGCGCCGGGAAGCAGCGCCGCCAGCAGCGCCCGGTGGCTGACCGACTTGTCCCCCGGCACCTCGACGCTCAGCGCACCGGCCCCGGCGGCCTCCCCGGCCCGCCCGCCGTCCACCACCAGATCCGGTGAGTCGGTATCCGGCCGGTCGAATTCCTTCCGGGGCCCGCTGCGGGCGTCAAGCACACCTTGCTCCTGTTCCTGGGCCTGGGCTCCGGATCAGCGGGCTCTTGAAAACCCATTTCCCGCCACCGCCGACATCACCGCTACGGCGCGGAAACCCACGTGAACTGCTTTCGGTTTCCCTTTTCGGCGAGCCCGACTCAACCACCGGTCCGGAGCAACTGTCAACGAAAGATTGTCCACTTCAACAAGTCCCGACCACCGCCACCGACCCCGAAATGGAACATCTTTCCCTCATACACGCAACGGCAATCCCCGCGCCCCTGAAAAGATGCGAAAGCAACCCCGCCCGCACCGCTCCGGCCGCGTATTCGTCGCAAACTCCAGTGGAATCCCTGGAGTTCGCCCGCTTAATGTGTACGCATGCGCAGGCGAGGGTGGATCGCGGGCTGGCTGGGCGCCGGAGCCCTGGTTCTCACGGCGTGCGGGGGTGGCGGGGAGGGCCCGTCGCGCCACCCGCCGTACCCGGAGTCGGCACGGCCGTCACCGGGTACGGCGGGCTCCCCCTCGGCGAAGCCCGCGGTGCGGCGCGGGGACGGGGCCGAGCTGATCCACCGGGAGTCCGGAAAGGGCAGCGCGCAGAATCCGGCGTTCGCGCCCGATGGGAAGTCCCTGCTGTTCACGGTCTTCCACGGCGGTTACAACGAGGGAGCCGCCGCGCTGCGCGTACTGCCCCTGGCACACCGCGACGGCCGGGACTCCCGCAAGGCCGTCCGCGACTTGCTGGACGAGCACGACCGGGCGGCGGTGAACCTGCCCGGTTCCAGCTGGCGGCCCTCGGCCGGAGTGACGTTCGCCTCCGACCGGGCGGGCAAGGACGAGATCTGGGTGCTCAGGCCGGGCGGGCGGCCGGAGCGGGTGACCGAACACCCGGGGAATTCAGGGTATTTGGAGCCGAGTTTCTCGTCGGACGGAAAGTGGATCGTCTTCCAGGAGAGCGTGGAACGCAAGGACCCGGACGGAAAGGCGGCACTCGCCGACCGGTCGGCACTGGGCTCCCTGTGGAAGGTCCGGCGGGACGGCACGGAGCAGACACGGCTGGTGAACGGTCCCGCGAGCCGTACGGACAACCGGGAGCCCAACTGGTCGCCGCGCGGCGACCGCCTTGTCTTCCAGCGCCGGGAACTGGGCAGCGACGCCTGGGCGTTGTATGTGATGAACGCCGACGGGAGCGGCGTGCGCAAGCTGACCACCGTGGCGGGCGAGCACACGGACGCGAGCTGGTCGCCGGACGGCAGGTCGGTGGTCTTCTCGTCCACCACGGGCGGGCTCGCCCTGCCGAAGATCTTCGTCATGCCGGTGTCGGGCGGCGCGCCGGTCCAGGTGACGCGCGAGCCCGGTACGTACGACGGAGCGCCGAGCTGGTCGCCCGACGGCCGCTGGATCGCCTTCGAGTCGCACCCCGGAAGCGAGGACCGGCCGACGTCCTTGTGGCGGACCCCCGCTCCCGGGAAGCAGTGACAACTACCGTGCGCGCGCTCAGTTGATGGTGACGTTGAGCAGGGAGTACTGCGCCACCGTCAACTCCACACTCGCCTTGTCGCCGTCCGTCTTCCAGGTGACCGGCTTCGGCCCGGGGCCGCCGGAGCCGTCGGGCGAGCTGACGGTGGCCGCCCGTACCTGCCGGCCGGCCGGGACGGTGAGGGTGACGGTGCAGGTGGTGGGCTTGGTCGCGAAGGCCGCGGGGGTTTCGCCGAACGCCGTGAAGTTGACCAGCTGCACGATGGTGGCGTCGCCGAGGTGGCTCAGCTCCAGGTGGATGCGCGGATCGCCGGTGAGCGTGACGGCGGACGGTGCGGCCGTACGGGCCGGTCCGAGGAGCCGGTCGGCGGTGGGCTGGTCGGTGCGCGTGAGGTATTTCAGGCCGAGCAGGTCCTTGATGTACCAGCAGGTGCCCTGGCCGAAGGTATTGCGCTTGGCGGCGGGCGCCGGGTCCGCCTTGTGGAAGCCGAGGACGTCGGCCAGGGCGTATTCGGCGCGGGTGCCGCCGTGCTCGTCGAGGCCGGTGGGCGCGGGCCCGGTGAGGACGACGGTGCCGCCGCCCGCCACGTACGAGCGCAGCACGTCCGCCTCCGCGTCGGAGACGGCCTGGAGGTTGGGCAGGTACAGCACGCGGTATCCGGCCAGGTCGTCCGCGCTGACGCCGGGGCTGGGCACGGTGTTGAACGGGATGTGCGCGAGGACCAGGGACTTGACGGTGCCGCGGAACTCGCCCAGCCACTGCTGCTTGGTGCAGCTCTCCTCCGGCGTGTCGAAGCTCCACCAGTCCTTGACCCCGGCGGGCGGCTTGGTGTTGACGTACATGCCGCTGCCCTCGACGGGGCTGACGAAGTCGCGCGAAGCGGACGAGTGGTAGACGCCGACCGTGGCCCCGGAGGCGGCGGCGAACAGCTCCTCCTGGTGGGCCGCGACGAAGCCGTACATCCGGGTCCGCATCGCGGTGTCCGTGCTGTCGGTCTTGAACGGGCTCTTGACCTCGTACGGGTTGCAGCCCGCCGCCAGCGTCTCGGCCATCACCAGCGACGCGTCGTCGGCCTTCCAGCCGTAGGAGAAGGCCCAGGCGGGCTTGGTGCCGCTGGCCGCGCGGGCGTACTTGTACATCGAGATCAGACAGGTCCAGTCGGAGACCGTGGCGTGCCGCATCCCGTCGTAGTTGCCGAGGATGTCCACCTCCCAGACGTGGCTGACGCCCTCCGCCCGGCGCAGGTGCGCGCCGTCGAGGCCCACGGTGGTGGCGTACTTGTAGTCCATGGTCACCGTCTCGACGAAGGTGACCAGGTCCGGGTTGACCGAGCGGCCGGCGGCGGCGATGTCGAGCTGGAACCGGTTGAGGTTGTCGTGGCGCCACTCGACGTAGCGGCGGAAGTTCGCGTTGGTCCAGTCGACCTTCTTGGGCAGCGCCAGGCCGGTGTCGGCCCGGAAGGCGTCCACGGCCCAGGTGGAGGCGTCGCACCAGCTCAGCGCGCCGTCGAAGTAGATCGGCACGTCCGGCCAGATGGCGTCCACACCGGTGCGCGCCAGGGCCTTGATACGGGTGAGGTAGTGGTCGCGCCAGGGCGAGTTGGGGCTGACCCAGCAGCTCTCGTCGCCCGGGTCGACCCAGACGACCAGGCTTCCGTAGAAGACGTTGGGTTTGCCGTCGAGGCCGCGCTGCACCCAGTTCTTGCCGTCGCCGTTCTTGTAGAACGACTTGCCCTTCTCGCCTCCGACGCTGATGACCTCCATCGAGGGGTAGTAGACGATCACCCGTATCCCGGCGGCGTGCGCCAGGTCGGAGAAGCGCTTCATCTGCGCCATGTGCGTGCTGAACTCTTTGTCCGTCAGCCAGTTGGACAGGATCGTGTCGACCTCGATGACGCTCACGTTCTGCGCCTTGAGCTTGTCGATCACCGGCTTCATGTCGCGGGCCGGGTCGGCGTCGTCGTCGAACGTCCCGTCCGCGATCCGGGCGAACCTGGCCCAGTCGGGGAAGGCGGCGGCAGGGGCCGGGGGCCCCGCCGGTACGGCTGCCGGCGCGGCGCCCGCCGGGGCGGCCCACGCCGCGCCCGGCGAACGCCCCCACAGCCCCGGCAGCAGGCTGGTGGCCACGGCCAGTCCGCCCGCGCCCAGTCCGCTCCGCAACAGAGATCTGCGGCTCAGTCTGCGTCCCTCGTTCACCCGTCCACATCCTCACGTCGAGCACCGACCGCGGTGCACCGCCCCGGAAACGTTCTCGATTCAACGCCCGTCCCGCGCGGTCGTGTCCCGGACAATCACAGAACGGCCGGAAGTCGCCGTATGTCCGGATCACACAAGGCGCGCGGCACACCGAGGGCAGCAATGGTCTGGACCTGGAACCGGACGGTCGCCATGCTGTTGACGAGCACACGCCAACCCCCCTCCGGCGTGGAAAGGTGCCCGCCCATGCCCGCACAGCCACCACCCCCTCCGGAACACCCCGAACCCCCCGCCCCCGCCCCCGGCC
>NZ_LGCW01000277.1:0-69956 GCF_001279365.1 Streptomyces sp. NRRL F-5755
GATACGGCTGCCGCCGTCGACGCCGCGGCGCGGTACGTACGGGGCCGTGTCGCGGCCGTTGACGGTCGCCGGGTCGGTCAGGGCCTCGCGCAGGAACGGCAGTATGCCGCGCTCCAGGAGGGCCTGCCGCCAGGCGTCCCGGGCGGCGTCCACCTCCCTGGCGCGGCCACCCCGGCCGTCCCCGCGTGGTGCGCGCAGGGAGGTCGAGCCGTTGCGCCAGGCCGCGTGGACCAGACTCGCCATGGCGATCAGGGCGCCCGCCGCGGTGAGCGCCGCGAAGACCCAGCCCACGCTGATCATCGGCTGGGCGGCGGCCGGATCGGTCCCGATCGTCCGCAGGACGTACCCGATGATCAGGAAGAGCAGGGCGGCGATCCCCGCCAGTACCGGCGCGAGGACCGCGAGCATCGCGGCCAGCCCGGCACCGGCGGATTCCGCCGCCTCGCCGACGGAGGTGGCGAGGTCCATCCCCGTGGAGCCCGCCGTTGTGCCTTTCTCCTCGCGGCCTTCCACGCCGCCGGCGTCCGGTGCGGGTTCCGGAGCGTGCAGCTCGTCGCGGAGCCGTACGTAGTGTCGGTATTCGGCCGTCGCGCATGCGGCGATGGCGGACGTGGCGCTGAGCGCCATGGTGCGCAACTGCTCGGTGTTGAGGTGCTTGCCCGCCGCGGAGACCATTTCCGGTCGGTATTCCGCGGTGCGCAGCGCCTCGTCGAGGAGCCGCGCGAATTCCGCGCGGTCCTCGCTCAGCAGGTGCGGAGCGCTGTTCATGTGCATCCCCCGATGCTCCGTAGGGCCGTACAGGCCGGCGTGGGCCGGGCAGTGGGCGGAAACGGAGGAGAGCCTGCTACGGATAGACCGATGGTAGAGCGCCTCCGGCACGGGGTGACAGGGTGTTTGCGGAAATAGGGACCGCTCCTGTCCAGCTCGGACCCCGCTGCGCCACTTCCCTACCTGCCGCTACCCCTGCCCGGATAACGGTCAGCCAGTCAGGGGAAGTTGTACGACCAGTAGTTTTCCGGCCATGGTGACCCCGCCGTCCATGGCGATGGCCAGTCCGTCGGCGTAGACGTGCGGTCCTTCGACGGCGACGCCCTCACCTTCGTCGTCCTCGCCGCCGACCTCGCCGAGGAGGTACGGGATCGGGCTGTGGCCGTGCACCACGCGCTCGCCGCCGTAGGTGTCGAGGAGTTCGCGTACGGCCATCGGGCCCGCGTCCTCGTCCCGGAAGGCGAACCGCTTGGTGAACTTGCGGAACAGGTCCCAGACCTCGTCGGCGTCGCTGCGCGTGAGGACGTCGTGGACGGTGTCGTTGACGTCCTCGATGGAGTCGCCGTACTCCAGGTAGGCGGTGGTGTCGGAGTGCACGAGCAGGTGCCCGTCCTCCTCCATCACGGCGTCCAGGCGGGCCATCCACTGCAGGTGGTGGTCCTGGAGACGGTCCATGTCGCTCTTCTGGCCGCCGTTGAGGAGCCAGGCGGCCTGGAAGGACGCGGTGCCGGCGCCGGACTGCACCGGGGTGTCGCCGAACCGCTTGGCGCCCAGCAGCAGCAGCTCGTGGTTGCCCATCAGGGCCTTGCAGTAGCCGCCGGCTGCCGCGGCCTCGGCGGACAGCTGCATGACGAGGTCGATGACGCCGATGCCGTCCGGGCCGCGGTCGGTGAAGTCGCCGAGGAACCACAGGCGGGCGTTGCCCGCGGCCCACTGGCCGTCGGCGTCGATGAGTCCTTCGGCGGCGAGCGCCTCGCGCAGCTCGTCGTAGTAGCCGTGCACGTCACCGACGACGTACAGCGGGCCGCCGCCCTCCTTGTGCTGCTCGGCCGGTGCGGCCGACTCGGGGACGGCCGTCAGGTCGACGGTCGGGCGGTCGATGAGGGTGTCCGTACGGGTGACGGGCGGCAGGTCCGTACGGCCCGTCGCCTGTCCGTGCCCGGCCGGGGCGCCGGCGCCGATCACCGGGAGGGAGCGCTCGGTGGGCGTGTACTCGGGCGGCATGCCGTGCGGCGCTTCGGGCGCGGCCAGCGGCATCCCCGGGAGAGGAGGGACCGCGGGCGCCGGGGGGACCGGCGGGGCAGGCGGTTGTGCCGGAGCCGGAGGTTGTGCCGGCATGGTCCGCACCATGGGTCCCACACTGGCCCCCTGAGTCATCGACCCCTCCACCGTCGCGCCGCCGTGCACCTCGCGGACCTTGCCTGGTCGACGGCGGTCCGTGGTGTCGTGCGCCCATCATAGGAATGCCGCTCGCGGCTTGTGACGCACCCGGGGGTGGTCAATCGCTCGACACCCGGTGTTCGCTGCCGATTCCTCCGGGTTCCTGCCGATTTTATCCCGGTCGGCGGAGCGTCCGGCCGGTGGTACGACACGGCGAAGTGGCCGGGCAACGCGCCGGAGCGGCGCGTGGGGCGGGGTGGGGGCGCGTGGGGTGGCGCAAGGTGGGCGCGCCGCCTCCGTATGTCTCAGGGGCGCGGCAGGTGGCGGTACGCCGGTGCGTCGGGATGATGATCATCGGCCGGGAACCGGACCGGCCATCGGTCGGGCACGGTTTCGCCCGCGGCACACAAACCTCCGGCCGTACGGACACGGTGATCGCGTCCGCACGGCCGCTCGAACGTGTGACGGTCAAGCCCCGGAGGGCCCCCGCGGCGGGCTGACGGTCGTACGTGTGGACCTGCGCTGGGACGAGGTCCGCACGATCAGATCCGTCGGTATCACCTGCTCGACCGGCCGTCCGCTGTCCAGCCCTTCGATGGCGTCGATGAGGAGCTGGACGACGGCGGTGCCGATCCGGCGCGGTTTGAGGGAGAGCGTGGTGATCGGCGGCTCGGTCGTCGCGTAGACCGTGGACTCGCTGCAGCAGACCAGCAGCAGGTCCTCGGGGACGCGCAGCCCGTAGCGTCTGGCCGCCGCGAGCAGGTCGGTGCCGTTCGGGTCGAAGAGGCCGTACACCGCGTCCGGGCGGTCCGGGCGGGCCAGCAGCCGGTCGGCGGCCACCGCGCCCGCGCACGGGTCGTGGGCGGGGTAGGACTCGTACACCGGGTCCTGCCCGACCCGCTCGCACCAGCGCAGGTACGCGGTGGTGGAGAGCCGGGTGTAGGTGTCGGTGGTGGTGCCGGTGAGCAGGCCGATCCGGCGGGCGCCGGCGTCGGCGAGGTGGTCGAGGAGGCCCAGGACGGCCGCCTCGTGGTCGTTGTCCACCCAGCCCATCACGGGGAGGGTGCCGCCAGGGCGGCCGTCGGATACGACGGGGATGCCGTGCCGGACGAGTTCCGTGACGACGGGATCGCCGTCGGCCGGATCGATGACGACGGTGCCGTCCAGGGCGACGTTCGACCAGACGTCGTGGCGGGAGGTCGCGGGCAGGATGACGAGTGCGTAGCCGCGGGCGAGCGCCGCCGAGGTGGCGGCTCTGGCCATTTCCGCGAAGTACGCGAATTCGGTGAAGGTGAAAGGTTCATCCCCGTACGTGGTGACGGTCAGGCCGATGAGTCCTGACTTGCCGGTACGGAGCGTGCGGGCGGCGGCGGAAGGGCGGTAGCCCAACCGGTCGGCCACCTCGCGGACGTGGCGACGGGTGGCATCCGGAAGCCGGCCCTTGCCGTTGAGCGCGTCGGAGACAGTCGTGATGGATACCCCGGCTGCGGCGGCCACGTCCCGGATGCCTGCCCGCCCAAGCCGGCGACCGGTAGACCGGCTCACCTGGTGCTTCCCTGCTGCTGTCATGGCGAGCCGATAGTAGGGCTCGGGCGGTCCTTTCGCGGGGCGGTGCGTACAGGAGTGGAAAGGCACGTTTCTGCATGGCGTTGTGGTCCGAATGCCCTGGGAAACGAAGGGGTTTGGCCTGATCTGCCAGTTCCTGGTTGAGCATCGTCGGGAGTCCCCTGCCGATTGGTCCAGGTCTCGAAGAGGTCTCAAGTCACCTTCACGAGGGATGCGCGCCACGGCGCGAGCCACCGGCGCGTAACGCAGGGAGGAGCGCTCCCCAAGGACCCGGAGGGCCGGGCTCGGGGGCGGGATGATCTTCCGGCGGGTGCGGTACGGGATCACGAAGGCGGCCGGCTCGTGCCACCGCACGCCCCGCCCGGGGACCGGCCCGCGCCACCGGCCCGCCGCCCCTCCCGCCCGGTATCTCCCCTTCCGTATCGGACAGGGCCTACGCCTGGCGGGTCAATCCTCATAAGGTGTGCAGTATTGGCGACGGACGGCATGGTCGAGGAGGAACCTGCGGTGAGCGAGAAGAGCCCGAAGCTGCGCGCTGCGCTGGACGGCATCCCCACCTACAAGCCCGGCAAGCCAGCTGCGACGGGCGGTCCCGTCACGTACAAGCTGTCCTCGAACGAGAACCCCTATCCGCCGCTGCCCGGCGTCCTGGAGAGCGCGGTGGCAGCCGCCGGGGCCTTCAACCGTTACCCGGACATGGCCTGTACGAGCCTGATGGCGGAGCTGTCGGAGCACTTCTCGGTGCCCGTCGAGCACCTGGCGACGGGCACCGGCTCGGTGGGTGTGGCCCAGCAGCTGGTGCAGTCGACGGCCGGGCCCGGGGACGAAGTGATCTTCGCGTGGCGGTCCTTCGAGGCGTACCCGATCGTCACCCAGGTCGCCGGTGCCACCTCCGTGCAGGTCCCGCTGACCTCCGGTGAGGTGCACGACCTGGACGCCATGTACGCGGCGATAACCGACCGCACCCGGCTGATCTTCGTCTGCAACCCCAACAACCCCACCGGTACCATCGTGCGCCGGGCGGAGCTGGAGGCGTTCCTCGACCGGGTGCCGAGCGACATCCTGATCGTCCTGGACGAGGCGTACCAGGAGTTCATCCGCGACGCGGACGTGCCGAACGGCCTGGACCTGTACCGGGACCGCCCCAACGTCTGCGTGCTGCGGACCTTCTCCAAGGCGTACGGGCTCGCCGGCCTGCGGATCGGCTTCGCGGTGGCCCGCGAGCCGGTGGCGGCGGCGCTGCGCAAGACGGCCGTGCCGTTCGGCGTGAGCCAGCTCGCGCAGGAAGCGGCGATCGCGTCGCTGCGCAGCGAGGGCGCGCTGATGGAGCGGGTCGACGCGCTGGTCACGGAGCGGGCCCGGGTCTGCGAGGCGCTGACCGCGCAGGGCTGGACGGTCCCCGAGACGCACGCGAACTTCGTCTGGCTGCGGCTGGGCGACCGTACGCTCGACTTCGCGGCGGCGTGCGAGAAGGCGGGCGTGGTCGTACGGCCCTTCCCGGGCGAAGGGGTGCGCGTGACGATCGGCGAGACGGCGGCGATGGACATGTTCCTCCAGGCGGCCGAGCGGTTCCGCAAGGAGCTGTGACCTGATCGGTCGCGATCACGCGCGTTCGACACGCAGGGGATCGCCGTCCCGCACCGTGTCCAGCGCGCGCGGGTCGCCGTCGAGGCGGCCGAGCACGTTGCAGGGGGAGGCCAGGCGGGACTCCGTCCCCCTCGATATGGGTGTGGGGCCGTAGGGCAGAGCCAGCGCGCTGCCCTCGGTCCAGAAGGCGACGGTGCCGGGTTCGACGACCTGTTGGGCGCCGTCCTCCAGGGCGAGGGTGAGCCCGGTGTCGAAGTAGACCTCTTCGCCCCAGGTACGGGCGGTCGCGACCAGGGGCAGGGCGGCGGCGAGAGCCGTGGCGGACGGGGTCTCGCCGAGGGTGGCAGTCAGCTGTCCGGCCGGCCATGACAGACGGATGCGGATGTCCATGGCGCCGAATTCAACAACTTGTTGAGGCGTGCGGGAAGGGGTCCCGCACGCCTTTTCCCTGCGTGACCGTAGTCACGCACCCCCAGTCAAGAATCGAAACAAGCCATGGGTGATAATTGCTTGTGAATGTGAACGCGTTCACAAGCGTCCCTTATGTCCCGCTTCTATCGGGGCAAACGGGGCGGAACAGCCGTAGTCAGCACACGGCGACGTAAGGAGAGACTCGACGTGGACCTGGCGTTGGCGCCAGAGACTCTGGCGCGATGGCAATTCGGCATCACGACCGTCTACCACTTCCTGTTCGTCCCCCTGACGATCTCCCTTGCCGCCCTGGTGGCCGGACTGGAGACCGCCTGGGTACGGACGGGCAAGGAGAAGTACCTCAAGGCCACCAAGTTCTGGGGCAAGCTCTTCCTGATCAACATCGCGATGGGTGTCGTCACCGGCATCGTCCAGGAGTTCCAGTTCGGCATGAACTGGTCCGACTACTCGCGGTTCGTCGGTGACGTCTTCGGCGCTCCGCTCGCGTTCGAAGCGCTCATCGCCTTCTTCTTCGAATCCACCTTCATCGGACTGTGGATCTTCGGCTGGGACAAGCTGCCGAAAAAGATCCACTGCTTCTGCATGTGGATGGTCTCGATCGGCACGATCCTGTCGGCGTACTTCATCCTCGCCGCCAACTCCTGGATGCAGCACCCGGTCGGCTACAAGTACAACGCCGCCACCGGCCGTGCCGAGCTGACCGACTTCTGGAAGGTGCTGACCCAGGACACCACGCTCGTCGTCGTCTTCCACACGCTGACCGCCGCCTTCCTGACCGGCGCCGCGTTCATGGTCGGCATCGCCGCGTACCACCTGATGCGCAAGAAGCACGTCAAGGTGATGCGCACCTCGCTGCGGCTCGGCCTGATCACCCTGGTGATCGCCGGCGCGCTCACCGCGCTCAGCGGTGATCAGCTCGGCAAGGTCATGTTCCGGCAGCAGCCGATGAAGATGGCCGCCGCCGAGGCCCTGTGGGACAAGGAGGCCCCCGCCCCGTTCTCCGTCTTCGCCTACGGGGACGTGGACAAGGGCCACAACAAGGTCGCCGTCGAGATCCCCGGCCTGCTGTCCTTCCTCGCCCACGACGACTTCTCCTCGCCGGTCCCCGGCATCAACGACGTCAACAAGTCCGAGCAGCAGAAGTACGGGCCCGGCGACTACCGGCCCAACATCCCCGTCGCCTACTGGGGCTTCCGCTGGATGATCGGCTTCGGCATGGCCTCGTTCGCCATCGGCCTGGCCGGGCTCTGGCTCACCCGCAAGAAGTTCTGGCTCGCGCCGGGACTGCGGACGGGCGACGAGGAACCACCCAACCTGGCGCTGACCAAGAACAAGGTGCTCGGTGTACGGCTGAGCAAGGCGTACTGGTCGCTGGCCTTCGTCACCCTCGGCTTCCCGCTCATCGCCAACTCCTGGGGCTGGATCTTCACCGAGATGGGCCGCCAGCCGTGGGTCGTCTACGGCGTGCTGAAGACCTCCTCGGCGGTCTCCCCCGGCGTCTCGCAGGGCGAGGTGCTCACGTCGATGACCGTCTTCACGCTGCTGTACGCGATCCTCGCGGTCATCGAGGTCCGCCTGCTGGTCAAGTACGTCAAGGCCGGGCCGCCGGAGCTGACGGACGACGACCTCAACCCGCCCACCAAGATCGGCGGCGACCACACGGACGCCGACCGGCCGATGGCCTTCTCGTACTAGGAGGCGACCGTGGAACTCCATGACATCTGGTTCATCCTCATCGCCGTGCTGTGGACCGGGTACTTCTTCCTCGAAGGCTTCGACTTCGGCATCGGCGTCCTGACCAAGCTGCTCGCCCGGGACCGGCGCGAGCGGCGGGTCCTGATCAACACGATCGGCCCGGTCTGGGACGGCAACGAGGTGTGGCTGCTCAGCGCGGGCGGCGCCACCTTCGCCGCCTTCCCCGAGTGGTACGCCACCCTCTTCTCCGGCTTCTACCTGCCGCTGCTGCTCATCCTGGTCTGCCTGATCGTGCGCGGCGTCGCCTTCGAGTACCGCGTCAAGCGGGACGAGGAGCGCTGGCAGCGCAACTGGGAGCACGCGATCTTCTGGTGCTCGCTGCTGCCCGCGTTCCTGTGGGGCGTGGCCTTCGGCAACATCGTGCGCGGTGTGCAGATCGACGCGCACAAGGAGTACGTGGGCAGCGTCCTGGACCTGCTGAACCCGTACGCCCTGCTCGGCGGCCTGGTCACGCTCAGCCTGTTCACCTTCCACGGCGCGGTGTTCGCCTCGCTCAAGACGCTGGGCGACATCCGGGAGCGGGCCCGTCGCACGGCCACCGTGCTCGGCCTGATCACCGCGGTGCTCGCGGTCGGCTTCCTGGGCTGGACGCAGCTCGACAAGGGCGACACCAGCAGCCTGGTCGCGATGATCGTCGCGGTGCTGGCGCTGGTCGCGGGGCTGGTGATGAACCGGCTCGGGCGTGAGGGCTGGTCGTTCGCGTTCTCCGGCGTCACCATCGTGGCCGCGGTCGCGATGCTGTTCCTGACGCTCTTCCCGAACGTGATGCCCTCCTCGCTGAACGACAGCTGGAGCCTCACGGTCTCCAACGCCTCGTCCAGCGCGTACACGTTGAAGATCATGACGTGGTGTGCCGGTATCGCCACCCCGGTCGTCCTGCTGTACCAGGGCTGGACGTACTGGGTCTTCCGCAAGCGCATCGGTACGCAGCACATCGCCGACGCCCACTAGGGCGGCTCCACCCGGTGGGGCCCCGGATGGGGCCCCACTGATCAACTTCCGTCGAGGAAGGGTTGTTTCACGTGAAACCGGTCGACCCGCGCCTGCTCCGCTACGCCCGTGCCACCCGTTTCTTCCTCGCCGCGGTCGTGCTGCTCGGCCTGGCCGGCGCCGGTCTGGTCATCGGCCAGGCCATGCTCATCGCCGAAGTCGTCGTCGGCGCCTTCCAACGCGATCTCGGTCTTGGTGACCTGAGCACACCGGTGCTGCTGCTCGCGCTGGTCTCCGTCGGCCGGGGCCTGGTGTCCTGGCTGACGGAGCTGGCCGCGCACCGGGCGAGCGCGGCGGTCAAGTCCGAACTGCGGACGCGGCTGCTGACGCGGGCGGCCGCCGATCTCGGTCCCGGGTGGCTGAGCACCCAGCGTTCCGGCGAGCTGACCACCCTCGCCACCCGCGGCATCGACGCCCTCGACGACTACTTCGCGCGCTATCTGCCGCAGTTGGGCCTGGCGGTCGTCGTGCCCGTCGCGGTGCTGGCGCGCATCGTCACCGGCGACTGGATCTCGGCCGCGACGATCGTCGTGACGCTGCCGCTGATCCCGCTGTTCATGGTCCTGATCGGCTGGGCCACGCAGAACCGCATGGAGCGCCAGTGGCAGCTGCTGGCGCGGCTGTCGGGCCACTTCCTGGACGTCGTCGCCGGGCTGCCGACGCTCAAGGTCTTCGGCCGGGCCAAGGCCCAGGCGGCGTCCATCCGCGCCATCACCGGCGCCTACCGCCGGGCCACGCTGCGCACCCTGCGGATCGCCTTCCTGTCCTCCTTCGCCCTGGAACTGCTCGCCACGATCTCGGTCGCGCTCGTCGCCGTCGGCATCGGCATGCGGCTCGTCCACGGCAGCTTGGATCTCTACACGGGCCTGCTGGTGCTGATCCTGGCGCCCGAGGCGTACCTGCCGCTGCGGCAGGTCGGCGCGCAGTACCACGCCGCGGCGGAGGGCCTGGCAGCGGCCGAGGAGATCTTCGCGGTGCTGGAGACGCCGCAGCGCGCGACGGGGAACGCGCCGGCGCCCGACAGCACGGCGCTGTCCGTCGAGGACCTCGTCGTACGCCACCCGGGCCGGACCGAACCCTCGCTGCCCCGGACCTCGTTCGATGTCGCCCCGGGGGAGACGGTGGCCCTCGTCGGGCCCTCCGGCGCGGGCAAGACGACCTTGCTCAACGTCCTGCTCGGCTTCGCGGAGCCCGCCGCGGGCCGGGTACGGGTCGGCGGCCGGGACCTGGCGGGCATCGACCCGGAGGACTGGCGGCGGCGGATCGCCTGGGTGGCCCAGCGCCCGTACCTCTTCGCGGGCACCATCGCCGAGAACGTACGGCTGGCCCGCCCCGACGCCGACGACGCGGCCGTGCACGCCGCGCTCCGCGACGCCGGTGCCCTGGACTTCGTCTCCGCGCTGCCCGACGGAGCGGCGACCGTGCTCGGCGAGAGCGGCTCCGGCCTGTCGGCGGGCCAGCGCCAACGGCTGGCCCTGGCCCGCGCGTTCCTCGCCGACCGCCCGATTCTGCTGCTCGACGAGCCGACCGCGAACCTGGACGGCGAGACGGAGGCCGGCATCGTCGACGCGGTACGCCGCCTGGCGGCCGGGCGCACGGTGCTCCTGGTGGTCCACCGGCCGGCGCTGCTGGCGGTGGCGGACCGCGTGGTGCGACTGGCGCCCCCGGAGACCGAGGAGGGCACCGCCGTACCGGAAGCCGCCGCGCAGGCCGGGAGCGGCGGCGCGGAGACGGTACGGGCGGACGCCGTACGGGACGGTGCCTCCACAGCCCAACCGGTCGACGGACCGGGCACTGTACGGGACTCCGCTACCGCCGAACCGACCGAAGGCCCAGGCGCCGCACCCGACGAGGAGCCGGATGCCGTACTCGCCACCCGGGGCTCCGCGCTGACGCGGCTCCGGGGCCTGGCGCGGGCCCGTTGGGGCCGGCTCGGCCTGGCGTTGCTGCTGGGCAGCCTGGCGCTGGGCAGCGCCGTGGGCCTGATGGCCACGTCCGGCTGGCTGATCTCCCGCGCCGCGCAGCACCCGCCGGTGCTGTACCTGATGGTGGCGGTCACCGCGACCCGGGCCTTCGGCATCGGCCGGGCGGTGTTCCGGTACGCGGAGCGGCTGGTGGCGCACGACGCCGTGTTCCGGATGCTCGCGGACGTACGGGTGGCCGTCTTCCGGCGGCTGGAGCGGCTGGCGCCCGCCGGGCTGCGGGAGCGCAGCCGGGGCGACCTGCTGTCGCGGCTGGTGGCGGACGTGGACGCGGTGCAGGACTACTTCCTGCGGTGGCTGCTGCCGGTGGGGGCGGCCGTGGTGGTCGGGCTGGGCTCCGTCGGGTTCACCGCCTGGCTGCTGCCCGAGGCGGGTGCCGTTCTCGCGGCCGGGCTGCTGCTGGCGGGGGCCGGGGTGCCGGCGCTGTCCGCCGTACTGGCCCGCCGTGCCGAGCGGCAGCTCTCCCCCGCGCGGGGCGTGCTCTCCGCGCATGTCGTCGATCTGCTCACCGGGGCGGCCGAACTGACGGTGGCGGGCGCGCTCGGCTCCCGTATCGACCGGACCCGGCGGGCCGACCGCGATCTGACCCGGATCGCGTCCCGTTCGGCGGCCGCGGCCGGTGCCGGGGCCGGGCTGTCCGCGCTGCTGTGCGGGCTGACGGTGGCCGCGGCGGCCGTCGTCGGCGTCCAGGCCGTACACGCCGGGCGGCTGACGGGCGTGTGCCTGGCGGTCGTCGTCCTCGTCCCGCTCGCCGCGTTCGAGGCGGTCGCGGGGCTGCCGCTCGCCGTGCAGTACCGGCAGCGCACGCGCCGGGCGGCGGAGCGGGTCTTCGAGGTGCTGGACGCACCGGAGCCGGTCGGCGAACCGGCCGGTGCGACCGCAGCGGACGTACCGGAGACGCCGTTCCCGCTGGTCGTGTCAGACCTGACGGCCCGGTACCCCGGACAGCGCAAGCCCGCGCTGGACGGCGTCGGATTCACCCTGACCGCCGGGCGGCGCCTGGCCGTCGTCGGCCCGTCCGGCTCCGGGAAGACGACGCTCGCGCAGGTGCTGCTGCGCTTCCTGGACCGGGAGTCGGGCGCGTACACGCTCAACGGTGTGGACGCGGCGGCGGCCGACGGCGACGACGTACGGCGCAGGGTCGGGCTGTGCGCGCAGGACGCCCACATCTTCGACAGCTCCATACGGGAGAACCTGCGCCTCGCCCGTACCGGTGTGGACGAGGACGAGCTGTGGGCCGCGCTCGCGCAGGCCCGGCTGGACGGCTGGGTGCGGTCGCTGCCCGACGGGCTGGACGCGATGGTCGGCGAGCACGGCGCACGGCTCTCCGGCGGCCAGCGGCAGCGCCTCGCGCTGGCCCGCGCGCTGCTGGCCGACTTCCCCGTCCTGGTGCTGGACGAGCCCGCCGAACACCTCGACCTGGCCACGGCCGACGCGCTGACCGCGGATCTGCTGGCCGCCACCGAGGGCCGGACGACCGTGCTGATCACCCACCGGCTGGAGGGGCTGGCGGCGGTCGACGAGGTACTGGTCCTGGACGAGGGGAGGCCCGTCCAGCGCGGTACGTACGCGGAGCTGGCGGTGGCCGACGGCCCGTTCCGGCGGATGCTGGAGCGTGAGCGGGCGGTGGACGCGCGGTCGGCGGACGTGGCGGAGGACCGTTTGGCGGGCGCGGTGGCGGTCCGGTGAACGGCTGAAGAACGACGGGTGCGGGCGGCCGCTGCGTACCGTTGCGGCGGACGCCCGGACCGGGGTGACGTGGCAGCCCGGGGCGGTCCGGGGTGGACCGGTCCGGCGTCCGAATTGCCGTATTGGGGGCATTCTTCAGAAAAGCGCCCCTTAGGCTCGTGCCATGGCAGTCACGACAGGACCCTCAGACCCCATGGGCACCGGGGCCCGTACTGATTCCGACGGTACGGCCGCCTCCGGCACCGACCCCATGGAAGCGGCCACCGAGGCGACCCGCAGCCTCCAGGGCCTGTCGACCGAGCTGACCGCGCGCGTGCCGCAGCTGCTGGAGGCCATGCGTACCGTCGGCGCGGGCCTCGACCTGCACATCACGCTGGACCGGATCGTGGAGACCGCGGCCGAGCTGGCCGACGCCCGCTACGCCGCGATCGGGATCATCGACGAGTCGCGCGAGGGCCTGTCGGACTTCGTCACGTACGGGGTCGGCGCCGAGGACCGGGCGCGGATCGGCGCGCTGCCGGACGGGCACAAGGGCCTGCTCGGCGCGCTCATCCACGACCCGAAGGCGCTGCGGCTGGCTGATCTGACCCGGGACGTGCGGTCGGCGGGCTTTCCGCCGGGGCACCCGCCGATGCGGACGTTCCTCGGGGTGCCGATCCGCGTCCAGGGGGAGATCTTCGGCAATCTCTACCTGACCGAGAAGCGCGGCGGCGGCGAGTTCAGCGAGGGCGACCTGCACATGGTGCGGGTGCTCGCCACCGAGGCCGGCATCGCGATCGGCAACGCGCGGATGTACGCAGCGACCCGGCAGCGGGAACGGTGGATCGACGGGTCGGTGGCCGTGACCACCGCGCTGCTGGCCGGCAGCGACGTGGACGACGCGCTGGCGGTCGTCGCGGAACAGGCCCGCAAGCTCGCGGAGTCCGCGGCCGGAATCGTGCTGCTGCCCACGGACGACGGCGGGCTGGAGATCGTCGCGGCGTCGGCCGACGATCCGGCCGGTCTCGTCGGCACCCAGATGCCGCCCGAGAGCCCGGTGGCCGCGCAACTGCTCGCCGGAGAGCCGGTCTTCGTGGAGGACTCGGCGACCGATGACCGTATGGTCACGGACGTCGCGCCGCGCTTCGGCCCCAGCATGATGCTCCCGCTCAAGAGCGGCGGCCGGGTGCTGGGCACGCTCGCGACGCCGCGCGCCCGTGGGGCGCGGCCCTTCAGTGCCGCCGAACGCACGCTGGCCACCCAGTTCGCCGCCCAGGCCGCCCTGGCGCTCGTCCTGGCCGACGCGCAGCGCGACCGCGAGCGGCTGGCCGTCTACGAGGACCGCGACCGGATCGCCCGCGACCTGCACGACCTGGTCATCCAGCGGCTCTTCGCGACCGGGATGATGCTGGAGAGCGCCCAGCGCAGGGCGGTCGTGCCCGAGGTGCAGGAGGGCATCGGCAAGGCCGTCGACGAACTCGACGTCACCATCCAGGAGATCCGTACCGCGATCTTCGCGCTGCAACAGGGCCCGGCCGAGGCCCCGTCCGGCCTGCGGACCCGCGTCCTGCGCGAGATCGGCACGGCCGCCGTACCGCTCGGCTTCCAGCCGTCCGCGAGCTTCGTCGGCCCGGTGGACGCCCGCGTCGGCGAGCTGACCGGCAAGAACCTGATCGCCGCGCTCCGTGAGGCGCTGTCCAACGCCTTCCGGCACGCCGACGCCTCGCGCATCGAGGTCGTTGTCGACTCGACAGTCAAACTGCCGGACGGCCGCGACGGCGTACGGCTGACGGTCGCCGACGACGGCGTGGGCATCCCCGAGGGCGGCCGGCGCAGCGGTCTGCGCAACCTCGCGAAGCGGGCCGAGTCGCTGGGCGGCTCCAGTACGTACGGGCCGGGGCTGGGCGAGGACGGGGGCGGGACGATGGTGACGTGGGAAGCGCCGCTCTGAGGCGGCGGTCCTGTGCGGGGCGCTTCGGTACGGCACGGGGCGGTGGTGGCGGGGTACGTCCGTACCTCGGTCGGTATTCGAGTGATGTGTCAGGAATGCGGGAGCGGTTGATTCCGGCCATTTCGCGGGTGCCGGGTTACTCCGTTCGGAGCGTCGCGGACGGAGCAGGCGAAACGTTTTTGTGAGGGACCGAGCGATACGGGCAACCATCTGGCCATGTGTCCAGGTATGCCGGATTGGTTGCGCAGAGCGGTCCGGGGGCCACAGGGCCCCGACCGGCGTGCCGGCGAGCGGGCCGCACGACCGGCTCACCGGTGCCACGGAGCTGCGCTGCGTACGACACGGATGACATTGTCGCTGGTGGTGGCGCTGTCGGCGACGGCAGGGACGGCACCGGCCGCCACCGGGGCGGCCTTCGCCGAGGCAGCGGCCGCCATGACGGCCGCTGCCGAACCGGGCGCCGTCGAGCACCTGCCGCCGTCCTTCGCGCCCCTGCGCCCCCCTGAGGCGCGCGACCAGGTCGCGGACCGTCTGACCGCGGCGAGCCTGGAGGTGATCCGGCTGGGCCGGGACGCGGGCCGGACGGGACGGTCGTACGCGGCGGTCCTGCGCGCGGCACGGGTCGGCCACGCCCGGATCTCCCGGCTGCACACGGAGCTGCGGCGCGAACAGCGCACAGCCGGCGAGCTGCGCCGGCGGGCGGGCCGGATCGCCGTCGCGCAGTACCGCACCGGCCGCCGGCTCCCGGTCCCGCGGTCCGCCCGGGCTTCCGGCGCCCCGCAGGCGGTGCTGAGGGCCTACCGGAAGGCCGAGCGCCGCCAGCGCCTGCTGGCCGCGCACGCGCGGGACGCGTTGCGTGCGAGCCGGTCCCTGGCGGTGGACAGCGTGGCCACGTACATCCGTACCGCCGAGCTCGACACCCGCCGGACCAGGCTCGACGCGGAGCGCCGGCGCATCGGCCGCCGCCTGGGCGCGGCCCGCGGGCTGCTGCACAAGGCGTCCAGGCAGGCCGCTCGGAGCGGCCGGTGCGGCAGGCTGCCCGGCACGGTGTCCGCGGTGGCGAAACGTTCCGCCACGGAGGTGCCACCGGTGCCGGCGCCGGGCGGGAAGTGGGCCCGGCCGGTGGAGCGCTACCAGTTGTCGGCGGGTTTCGGCGGTGCGGGCAGCCGCTGGGCGCACCGCCACACGGGCCAGGACTTCGCGGTGCCGGTCGGCACGCCCGTACGGTCCGTGGGCCGGGGCCGCGTCCTCAGCCTGACCTGCGGCGACAACTTCGGCATCAGCATGGTCGTACAGCACGGTGCAGGAACGTTCACGCAGTACGCGCACCTGTCGGCCGTGGTGGTACGCGCCGGGCAGCAGGTACGGACGGGCCAGCAGATCGCGCTGTCGGGCTCGACCGGCAACTCCACGGGGCCGCACGTGCACTTCGAGGTACGCCGTACGCCGCAGATGGGGTCGGGGGTCGATCCGGTGCCGTGGTTGAGGGGGCGGGGGGTGCGGGTGTGAGGGGAGCCGGGTTGCGTTCCGTACGGGGGCGGCTTGTTGTGCGGCGAGAGGAGGGAGGGGTCAGCGGCCGTCCAGGATGCGTTCGATGACGGCCGCGACGCCGTCCTCGTTGTTGCCGTGGGTGTGCAGGGCGGTCGCGGCGAGCACGTCGGGGTGGGCGTTGGCCATGGCGTACGAAGTGCCTGCCCAGGCCAGCATTTCGAGGTCGTTGGGCATGTCCCCGAAGGCGACGACCTGGTCCGGGCCGATGCCGCGCTGGGCACAGCAGCGCGCCAGGGTGCCGGCCTTGCTCACGCCCGGCCCGCTGATCTCCAGGAGCGCGGTCGGGCTGGACCGGGTGAAGGAGGCGTGCGCGCCCGCCCGCGCGCGGGCCAGCTCCAGGAAGGCGTCCGGGTCCAGGTCGGGGTGGTGGGCGAGCAGCTTCAGTACGGGCTGGTCGGCGCCGATGTCCTCGGAGGCCGGCGGCACCTCGGCGCCCGCGCCCTCCTGCTCCAGCGGGGAGCGCGAGTGCTCCGGGCTCAGCTCGGCGAGGAGCTTTTCCGCGGGCGCGATGACGGCGGCCGGGTCGAGCTGGAAGGGCGGGTACTCCGGCTCGTAGTTGATCCCGCCGGTCCGCTCGACCGCGAACGACGTACCGGGAGCGGCGGCACGCAGCGCGTGCACCACCGCGAGCGCCGCGGGCCGCTCCAGCGGGCTGATCTCCACGATGCGGCGGCCGTGGTGGAGATCGACGACGGCCGCGCCGTTCGCGCAGATGGCCAGCCCGTGCCCGTGTACGTGATCGCTGACCACATCCATCCAGCGGGCCGGGCGCCCGGTCACGAAGAAGACCTCGATGCCTGCCCGCTCGGCGGCGGCCAGCGCCGCGATCGTCCGGCTGGAGACCGTCTTGTCGTCACGCAGCAGGGTGCCGTCGAGATCCGTGGCGATCAGGCGGATCGTTTTTTCGGCGGACCGGGG
Organism: Streptomyces sp. NRRL F-5755; assembly: GCF_001279365.1. Taxonomy (NCBI): domain Bacteria; kingdom Bacillati; phylum Actinomycetota; class Actinomycetes; order Kitasatosporales; family Streptomycetaceae; genus Streptomyces; species Streptomyces sp. NRRL F-5755. The sequence goes on from NZ_LGCW01000277.1 coordinate 16,549, forward strand.
AGCCTGCGGCGGCTCGGCGGAGGCATCAGTCACGGAGTCCATCTTCGCGCATATGCGCGCACAGGCGTGCGGCGGGTTGCGCGCATGAGCTTTACGGGGACGAACGGCCTGTCCAGGGGTGGGGGCCGTCTGTGTGCGGGTGTCGGGCCGTCCGTACGCGGACAGCGGGGCGCCCGGGCGGGGGACGGCGAGGTATCCGGGATTGGAGGCGTGGTGGCTGGGCGCAGGCAGTGGGGCGTCTGGTCGTGGATGGAGGGCTGTCCGGGCGGCTGTCCGGACGCCGGGGCGTGGCACCGTACGGCGACGGCGGGCGGGGTGAACGGGTGCCGCGCCGGATCGAATGTACGTTCAGCGCCGTGCCCGTGCCTACGGCGTGCGCCCCCGGCGCGTTGGAGCGCCACGGGGCTCACGGGGGGTTTCTCGTGCGGCCGTAGGCTCGTACCCATGCGACTGAGCACCGTGATCCTCCCCGTCCGCCGCTGGTCCGAGGGTGGCCGGGAGGTGTGGCAGCGTGCCGAGGAACTGGGCTTCCACACCGCGTACACCTATGACCACCTGTCCTGGCGGAGCTTTCGCGACGAGCCGTGGTTCGGCGCGGTGCCGACGCTGACCGCGGCCGCCGCCGCGACGTCCCGGATGCGCCTGGGCACGCTCGTGACCTCGCCGAACTTCCGGCACCCCGTGACTCTCGCCAAGGAACTGATTTCGCTGGACGACATCAGCGACGGGCGGATCACCCTGGGCATCGGCGCCGGCGGCTCCGGCTTCGACGCCACGGCGCTCGGCCAGGAGCCGTGGACGCCCCGGGAACGCGCCGACCACTTCGCCGAGTTCGTGCCGCTGCTGGACCGGCTGCTCACGAACGACGTGGTCAGCTATGAGGGCGAGCACTACCGTGCCCACGAGGTGCGCAACATCCCCGGTTGTGTGCAGCGGCCCAGGTTGCCGTTCGCGATCGCGGCGACCGGGCCGCGCGGGATGAAGCTGGCGGCCGGCCACGGGCAGGCGTGGGTGACGACCGGTGATCCGAAGGTGTCCGCGACCGGCAGCGCGGCCGAGTCGCTGGAGGCGGTACGCGGGCAGGTCGGCCGTCTGGAGAAGGCATGCGCCGAGGCCGGGCGGGATGCCGGGGAGCTGACGAAGATCATGCTCACCGGCTTCTCGCCGGACCGCCCGCTCGCCTCCCTGGACGCCTTCGTGGACTTCGCGGGCGCACACGCCGAGGCGGGCATCGACGAGATCGTGCTGCACTGGCCGATCGCCGACTCGGTCTTCGAGGCCGATCTCACGGTGTTCGAGCGGATCGCTGCGGAGGGGGTGGCGCAGCTCGGGGGGTAGGGGGCTGCGGGGTGTGATGGCGCGCCATGGGGAGCAGGGGGCACCGCGGTAGCCGCAGGTGCCACGTGGCGCCGCGTGGGCCGGTCGGGGCGGGCGCCCCAGCTCCTATCGGGCTCCTGGCCCACCGGTCGGCCTCCCCGGCCTACCGGCCGATCCCCCAGGCCCACCACCCCGCCGTAATCCATGGCCTCCGCTTTACGCCGTAAAAACCCGGCAAGAGGGAGAATCGGGTCTAAGGCACCCGCGCGGTTCCTCGGATGAAGCGCGGTTCCTCGGGTGAGCTCTACGGACTCTGCGGTTTGGAGGACTGAGAGGCATGGCACGAACCCGATTCGCCCCCGACCGCGGCCTGACCTCGCGCATGGTCACGACGATGTTCTTCATCGGCCTGCTGTACGTGGTCGTGGTGGGTGTCCTGGTGGTGCTCCTCAAGGGCGCGTGGCTGGTGGTGCTGCTCATCTCGGGCGCCCTGTTCATCGCGCAGTTCTGGTTCAGCGACCGGATCGCGGCCTTCAGCATGGGCGCCCGCGAGGTCTCTCCTGAACAGGCGCCCGAGCTGCACGGCGCCGTCGACCGGCTGTGTGCGCTGGCCGACATGCCCAAGCCGCGCGTCGCGGTCGCCGAGTCGGACGTACCGAACGCCTTCGCGACCGGCCGCAACCAGAAGAACGCGATGGTGTGCGCGACGACCGGCCTGCTGCGGCGGCTGGAGCCGGAGGAGCTCGAAGGTGTCCTCGCGCACGAGCTGTCGCACGTCGCCCACCGCGATGTCGCGGTCATGACGATCGCGTCGTTCCTGGGCGTACTGGCCGGGATCATCACGCGGGCGGCCCTGTGGAGCGGCGTCGGCCGCAACAACCGCGACAACAACGCGGCGATCGCCGTACTGATCGTCACGCTGGTCAGCGCCGTCGTCTACGCCGTCAGCTTCCTGCTGACCCGGCTGCTGTCGCGCTACCGCGAGCTGTCCGCCGACCGGGCCGCCGCGCTCCTGACGGGGCGGCCGTCCGCGCTGGCCGCCGCGCTGACCAAGGTCACCGGGCAGATGGCGCGGATCCCGACGCGGGACCTGCGCAAGGCCGAACCGTTCAACGCGTTCTTCTTCGTGCCGGCGTTCTCGAAGGAGAGCTTCGGGCGGCTGCTGTCCTCGCACCCGACGCTGGAGCAGCGGCTGGAACAGCTGGGCCGGATCTCGGCGCAGCTGGGACGGCCGTGAATCGACCGATCAAGACGGCGTGACCCGACCGATCAAGGAGAGAGCCCGCATGGGTTTCCTGGACGCCATCCTCGGACGCAGCAAACCGGTAAGCCCCGACCTCGACCGGCTCTTCGCGCTTCCCTCCGCGGCCGTCACCCTCCAGGCCGCGGCCGGGTTCCGGCCCACCGGCCTCGGCTCGGTGTGTTTCGCGAGCGTCGAGGGCGGCGCGTTCCGCGGCATCCAGGAGGAGGTACGCGGCCTCCTGGGCAGCCCGGCCGAGTTCAGCCAGGACGAGTACGGCTACACCTGGATGCTCGCACGGCACGCCCCCGACGACACCGCGTCCCTGGTGAACGACCTGCACGCGGTCAACAGCTCCTTGGAGGGCGCGGGTTTCGGCCCGCAACTGCTGTGTTCCCTGATGGGCTTCCGGGACGACCGGGAACGCTCGCTGGCGCTGGTCTACCTCTACAAGCGCGGTACGTTCTACCCCTTCGCCCCGCAAACCGGACCGGAAAGCGCGCCCGCCGAGAAGCGTGACAGCGCCCTCGAACTGGAGATGCGCGCGCTGCTCGCCGACGACCTGGAGATCGAGGCGGACCTGAGCCGGTGGTTCCCGGTCTGGGGCGCGCCGGGGCTGTGAAGGGGCCGGTGGCGGCCGGTTCCGGCACGAGCGCCTGGCTCGCGTAACTTGGCGGCATGGCTGAGGCAGTGGAGGCGACGGGCGCGCCGGGCCGGCGCCGCCGCGCGCCGGGGATGAGCGCCGACGAGCGCCGGGCGATGATCGTTACGGCCGCGCTGCCTCTGGTGGCCGAGTACGGGGCGGCCGTGACCACCGCGAAGGTGGCGCGTGCCGCGGGCATCGGCGAGGCGACGATCTTCCGTGTGTTCGAGGACAAGGACGCGCTGCTGGCGGCCTGCGTGGCCGAGGCCCTCCGCCCCGACGCCCTGCTCACATCGCTGGCCGCCATCTCCCTGGACCAGCCGCTCGCCGACCGGCTGACCGAGGCGCTGGACGCGATGCGGGAGCATTTGGCGCGTATCGGCGCGGTGATCGGCGCGCTGCACGCGACGGGGCATCTGCGGGGGCGGGAGGCGCCGAAGGGCGAGGGTACGGGTACGGGCGCACGTACGGGACCGGATGCACGCACGGGACCGGACGCACGCACGGATGCGAGCGCGGCGCCGGTGCCCGGCAGCCGGGAGGAGGCGATGGCAGCACCACTGGCCGCGGTCACCGCCCTCTTCGAGCCGGAACGGGACCGGCTGAGGATGACGCCGGAGGCGCTGGCCAGGGTGTTTGTTGCGCTGGGGCAGGCGGAGACGTCGTCCGCGGGGCAGGAGGGCGTCGACGCGCGGGAGTTGGTGGAGCTCTTCTTGTACGGGGCGTTCGACGGGGTGCGTGGGGGCTGAGGTCCGGGGGGCTGAATTGGGGCCCGAGCCGGGCTGGGCCCAGGGGCCACTACCACCGAAGTAAGCCGAAACCGAGGCACCCCGGGTCGGATCGGGATCGGTTCGAGAATCCATCCCGGGCCGGGTTGGGACCGGTTCGAGAATCACCCGAGCCGGGTTGGACCCAAGCCGAGATCCACCCGCCCCGGCTCCTTCTTCTTCCCCTGCCCCGTCCCCCCTCCTCCCCTTCCCCTCCTCTACTCCTGCTTCTCCCGCCGCCGTTCCTCGGCTTTCTCCTCCTGCTCCTTGACCGCATCCCGGGCCCGGCGTGCCCGGTCGGAGTTGATCTCTTCGGCGGCCCACTTGGCCCAGCCCTCCACCATGGCGGTCTGCCGCAGGCCGAATTCCAGGGCGATGCGCCCGTATACCGCGACCATTTCCTCGTCCCAGTCGCTGCTGTCCGCGACCTCCTGGTAGAGGGCGTGCGCCCGGGCGGCCCGCTCGGCCTGTTGCAGGAGGAACGTACGGGCTTCCAGTGGCGTGAGCACGCCGAGGAAGAAGACGCGCAGCAGGCCGTCGTGGCGCTGCGGGCCGGTGGGTTCCACCTCGATGAGCCAGCGATGCAGTTCGGCCCGCCCGGCCTTGGTGATCGCGTACTCCTTGCGGCCGCGGGGGCCGTGGGCCACCACCTCGATGAGCTGCGCGTCGGTGAGCTTGTTCAGCTCCCCGTAGACCTGGCTCTGGGTGGCCGGCCAGACGTGCGCGAGCGACACGTCGAACGTCTTCATCAAGTCGTAGCCGCTGGCAGGGGCTTCGGCCAGCAGGCCCAGAACGGCATGGCGGAGGCTCATGGCCGCCACTTTACCTTCCACTATTGACACGTCAACGCAGAACCTTCTAGCTTTGACATGTCGAAGTTGGAATGTCGCTGGATGGTCGGGGGAGTCGGGTTTCATGACCTACTTGCGGGGGTTCATCCCATGGATCGCTTACGGAGCCGTCGCCTGGGCGACGTGGCAGTGGGCAGCGCTGGCGGCCCTGCTGCTCGGCGGCGTACTGCTCTACCTGGACCGCGCCGAGAGCCTGTCCCCATCGATGCGGGTCCTTGAGTACGGCACTCTCGTGTTCTTCGCGGGCGTCACCGCGCTCGCGTTCCTCCGCCCGGACAGCGGACTACGGGCTTACGACGGAGCCCTGTCGTCGGGTTGGCTGGCGCTGATCACCTGGGGCTCCCTAGCGGTCCGCCGTCCCTTCACCCTCGCCATAGCCCGGCACCACGCGCCGCCCGAGGTCTGGCAGACCCCGCTCTTCCTGCGGATCAACCAAGTGCTCAGCGCGGCCTGGGCGGCGTCCTTCACGCTCGCCGCGGTGGGGCAGGTCCTGGTCACGGCCTACGGGCTGGGCCCGGCCGTCCTGATCGTCGTCCACGTCAGTGCCTTCGTCATCCCGCTGCGTTTCACCGCGTCCTACCCGCAGCGCGCCAAGGCGCGCTATCTGGAGAAGGCCGGCGAACGCTCCTACGCTCAGGAGGCTCGTTCCGCATGACAACGACGAACACTCCCGGCTCCGCCACCCGGGCGGCCGGCTCCGCTTCCGCTCCGCCCCCACACCTCGCGGGCAACTTCGCCCCGGTGATGGAGGAACTCACTGCGTACGAACTGCCCGTCACCGGCGCGGTGCCACCCGAGCTGACGGGCTGGTACCTCCGCAACGGCCCCAACCCGCGGGACGCCGCGTCGGCCCACTGGTTCTTCGGCGACGGCATGGTCCACGGCGTCCGCCTGGAAGGCGGCAAGGCCGTCTCGTACCGCAACCGCTGGGTCCGCACGGTGACCTTCACCGACGGCATACGGGTCGGAGACGAGCGAGGGGGCCACGGTCTGGCCGCCGGGGTCGCCAACACCCATGTGGTCCGGCACGCCGGCCGCACCTTCGCCCTGGTCGAGTCGTCCTTCCCGTACGAGATCGACTGCCGACCGGGGCATGAACTGGAGACCGTCGGTCCGTACGACTTCGGCGGCCGGCTGACCACCGCCATGACCGCGCACCCGAAGACCTGCCCGACCACGGGAGAGCTGCATTTCTTCGGCTACGCCACCAGGGCCGCGCCCTACCTGACCTATCACCGGGCCGATGCCGACGGCCAGTTGGCGGTGAGCCGCCCCATCGAGGTACCGGCGCCGACGATGATGCACGACTTCCACCTGACGGCGGAGCACGTCGTCTTCATGGATCTCCCGATGGTCTTCGACCGGCGGTCGCCCGGCATGCCGTTCGTATGGGACCCGGAATACGGTGCCCGGCTCGGCGTCCTGCGGTGCGACGACCCGCACGGCCAGGTCCGCTGGTTCGCCATCGACCCCTGCTACGTGTTCCACTCGCTCAACGCGCACGACGACGGGCAGGGACGCATCGTGCTCCACGTGTCCCGCTACCCGACAATGGAGTTCAAGTCGCCGCCCACCCTATGGAAGTGGACCATCGACCTGGGCTCGGGCAAGGTCGCCGAGGAGCAGTTGGACGACCAGGCAGGCGAGTTCCCGCGCATCGACGACCGGATGGCGGGGCTGGACGCCCGGTTCGGACACATCACACGGGCCGGTGGGCCCGGTTCCGACCCGCTTCCCGGCGCGCTGATCCGCTACGACCTGCACGCCGGCACCAGCACCCGGCACGACTTCGGCCCCGGCCGCGTACCGGACGAGGCGTCCTTCGCCCCGGCGGACGACCGGCCCGACGGACCGGGGTGGCTGCTCACCTACGTCTACAACGCCGCCACGGACACCAGTGACCTGGTCATCCTCGACGCGGAGGACATATCCAAGGACCCGGTGGCCACGGTCCACCTACCCCGGCGGGTGCCCCACGGCTTCCACGGAAACTGGCTTCCGGACCCGGAGCCCGCCTCCTAGCTGCCGCGTAGCGGATGAGCCGGACCGCCCCCGGTCCCCCGAGTGCACGCGACCGAATGGCGGCCGGGGGCGCACCGGTATCGGATGAGGGTGTCCACTCCGGACGGCTCCTGACGAGGGGAGAAGTCATATGCGCAGAGGCATTGGTGCCGCAGTCGGGGCGCTCACCGTGGCCGCCACGGCAGTCCTGTTCGCTGCCGGTACGGCCACCGCCGACAGCCAGCACGGCAGGGCGGGCAAGGACGACCGCCACGGCCACCTTGGTCAGCCTGCCAAGACCGGCCATGTAGTTGATCTTGGCCGCCCGGCCGGGGTGGGGCACCTCGACCACCCTGGGCGGCACGGCCGGGGAGTCGGCACCCCCGATGACTGGAAGCACGGTGACCGCAAGCAGGTTGGTCGTGGGAACTCCGCACCGTCCACCGCCGCGCACAACTGGGGAGGGGGGAACTGGAACAGCAAGGTGGTCTTCGGCGATATGAAGCTCGACTGAGCCACCAGCCGAGTGATGGCCAGAGGCCGACGGAAGCTCCGGCCAGGGGCCCTGGGCATCGGCCAGGGCCCGGGACGCATCGGGGGTCGCTCAGGGGCGTGTCCGGGTGTTCCCGGAGGTTGGGGCACGTGTCGGTCCCCGAAGCTCGGTGCATGACAACTACGACCATGACAGCTACGACGTGGGGGCGGTCGGCGTTTGTCGCCGGGCCGGGGTGCATGGCGGTGTACGGGCTGGTCCGGCTGATGGACACGGAACGGGGGCCGGGGCCGGCCTGGTCGATCGGGCATCTCTTCCTGCTGGCGGGTGTCCTGCTCTTCGTTCCGGTGTTGCTGGGGCTGCGGCGCCTGGCGGCGAGGCAGGGCGGGACGCAGCGGGCGGTGGGTACCGGGGCGGCGGCGCTGGGGCTGGTCGGGGTGGCGGCCTTGGCGGCGCAGTCGGGCATCGACCTGCTCGTCGCGTACGTATCGGCGGATCACGAAGCCATGAGGGAGCTGTTCGCCAGGATTCAGGGCGTGCCGGGGGTGATGCCCGTCATCTACACGGTGGTGCCGCTGTTGTTCTACGTCGGTCTGCTCCTGCTTCTCGGACAGTTGGCCGTCCTGCGGGTGATCAGTGTCTGGCGGCCCTTGGTCGTCGTGGCGGGCGCGGTGGCCATGACCGCCACGCTCGACCTGCTGCCGGTGGCCGGCCTGCTGTTTCTCCTGGCCCTGGCCCCGCTGGGGCGGCTTGTTCCCGTGGGGAAGGCCGGGGCCGTACGGTCAGCCGGGTGGGGTACGGCGGGCGGCTAGTTCGTCCATGGTGCGGGCGTGGACCTCGCGTTGGGTGGCCGCGGTGATGAAGGCCGCCGCGTTCTCCCGGCCGACGAGTTCACGTACGGCCCGGACGGTGTCGGCGGGCAGCGCGACCATGATCGGCTCGGAGTCTGTACGCGTACCGGCGTCGATATCGGCGTCGACATCGGTGATGACCCCGACATCGGCGCCGAGGCCGGCATCGCCACCGGCATCCGCAGCGCGCGAACCGGTCGCACCCGGGCTCGTACCGGTGCCCGGGCTCGTATCCACCCCCTGCCCGCTCAAATCCCCGAGGTGGCGATGGATGTACCGGGTGGCCAACGTGCGCATCGCGCGGGCCAGTTCGGCGTCGACGGTTTGCTGGGCCAGGGGACGGAGGCGGCGTACCAGGTCGGCGGCCTCGGTGGCCTCGGCTTCGGTGGGCTGGTGGTCCAGGTAGGGGTGGAAGACGTACTCGGTGGTGAAGTCGAGGAAGCGGGCCGCGATGTGTTCGACCTGGCCGCGCAGTTCGCGCAGGTGGCCCGAGATGGCGGTGAGGGGGACGCCCGCGGAGTGCAGCTCGGCCGCGACGGCCAGCTCCTGGGGGCTGGGGACGCGGAAGGCGTCGTCGCTGCCGGGGAGGCGTTCCAGGACGCCCAGTTCGACGGCGTCCGCCAGGGCCGCTTCGTCCGGGGTGCCGCCGAACGCCGCGTCCAGCTCGGCGCGCGTGATGCGGGCCGCCTCCTCGTCGCTCCAGGGGCCGTCGATCTCGGCGACCAGGCCCAGGACGCCTCCGAGGCCGCGGCCGGTGTCCCAGGCTTCGAGGAGTTCCTTGATGCTGGCGAGGGTGTAGCCGCGGTCGAGCAGGTCGGAGGTACGGCGCAGCCGTTCCAGATGCTCGTCGCCGTAGACGTTGGCCCGGCCGCGGCGCTCCGGCTTGGGGAGGAGGCCGCGGTCCTGGTAGGCGCGGATGGTGCGGACCGAGGTGCCGCTGATGTGGGCCAGGTCCTCGATGCGGTACTCGGCCGGCGGCGGCTGGTCGGTCAATGCGGTGCTCCTTACGAGATGGCCGCGCGGCCCACCGCACCCGCCGCGGCGCGGGCTGCCGGTGAGGACGCCAGGTATGCGACGGCCTTGCGCAGCGACCCTTCCTGCGAGGGATGGTACGACCGCTTCAGGTAGCGCGGTACGGCGGCGCCCAGCTCGCGCCAGGTCGGCAGGAGCTGTTTCCGTACGGCCCGGTTGTGCTCGCGCAGGGAGTAGCGCAGGCGGCCGGCCAGCTGCGGGTCGTGGCATATGAGGTAGGCGGCGCCCCAGGCCCACAGGTAGAGGAGGACGGGCGCGGTGACGGCCATGCCCAGGACGCGGCGGGCGTAGCGGGGCAGGCCCTCGCCGCCCGTGTGCTCGTACATGTCGAAGGCCACCGCGCGGTGCTCCACCTCCTCCGCGCCGTGCCAGCGCAGCAGGTCGAGCATGACCGGGTCGGGGCGGGCCCGGTCCAGGCCGTCGGCGTGCAGCACCCAGTTGCCGAGGACGGCCGTGAACTGCTCGATGGCGGCTATGAGGGAGAGCCGGAAGCGCAGCCATTCCTGGGTGGATATGGGGGCCGCGAACGGGGGGCGTTCGCCGAGGAGGTATTCGAAGAGGAAGTCGACGTGCTTGGTGTACGGAGCGGTGTCCAGGCCCTGGTGGGCGAGGTGCTCCAGGGCGTGGGCGTGCTGGACGCTGTGTGTGGCCTCCTGGCCCATGAAGCCCTTGACGTCCTTGAGCAGCGCGGGGTCGCGGACCAGCGGCAGGGCTTCCTTGAAGACCTTGACGAACCACCGCTCGCCCGCGGGCAGCAGCAGATGCAGCACGTTGATGACGTGGGTGGCGGTGGGTTCGTCCGGTATCCAGTGCAGCGGGGTGTCGCGCCAGTCGAACGAGACGCGGCGGGGTGCGATCGTGTGGTGTTCCTCCGGTCCTTCGGGGTGCGTACTCACGCTGGGGCTCCTGACGTGGGACATGAGGGAGGGCGCCGGGGCGGCGCGGCGGTGCGCCTGCCCCGGCCTGCCGACACCGTGCCGAGCGGGCTCTACGACGGAGGCTCGACGCGGGCGAGGGCGCGCAGGGCGCGCGGGGCGATGCGGGACATCAGCTGGGCGCCGCGGGCTTCGGGGGTGACGGGCACCACCGCCTCGTTGCGCGCCACGGCCCGCAGTATCGCCGCGGCGACCTTCTCCGGCGGGTAGTTGCGTATCCCGTACAGCCGGGACACCTTGGCCTGGCGGCGCTTCTCCCCGTCCGCCGAGACGCCGGTGAAATGGGTCGTCGAGGTGATGTTCGTGTTGACGATGCCGGGGCAGACGGCGGTGACGCCGATGCCCTGACCGGCCAGTTCGGCACGCAGGCACTCGCTGAGCATGAGCACCGCCGCCTTCGAGGCACCGTAGGCGGACAGGACGCGGGACGGCTGGAAGGCCGCGGCCGACGCCGTGTTGACGATATGGCCGCCCTGGCCGCGCTCCGCCATCTGCTTGCCGAAGAGGCGGCAGCCGTGGATGACGCCCCAGAGGTTGACGTCCAGGACCTTCTTCCAGTCCTCGGTGGTGGTGTGGAGGAAGGGGCCGGACACGGCGATGCCGGCGTTGTTGATCAGCACGTCGACGGTGCCGTACTCGGCGGCGACCTTGTCGGCCAGCTTCTCCATGGTGGCCTCGTCCGACACGTCCACCGTCTCGGCCCATGCCTGCGGGGCGCCGACCAGCCGCGCCAGGTCGGCCGTACGGGCGGCTCCCTCGGCGTCCCGGTCCACGGCTATGACGCGCGCGCCGGCCTCGGCGAAGGCGAAGGCGGTGGCCCGCCCGATGCCGCTGGCCGCACCGGTGACCAGCACGAGCTGCCCGCCGAACCGGTCGGCGTACGGGCCGGAGGCGACGATCTCCTTGGCGGGGGCGCCCTCCTCCTTCGACGTGACGAACTCGCCGATCCAGGCGGCCAACTGGTCCGGCCGGGTGCGCGGCACCCAGTGCTTGGCCGGGAGGGTGCGGCGCACCAGCTGGGGAGCCCAGTGGTCGAGGTCGTCGTAGAGCCGCTGGGACAGGAAGGCGTCGCCGGTGGGCATGATCAGCTGGACCGGGCAGTGGGCGTAGGCGTCGGCGCGCGGGCGGCGCAGCCGGGCCCGGACGTTGTCGCGGTAGAGCCAGGCGCCGTGCGCGGCGTCCGTGGGCAGGGACGGGGTCGGGTAGGCACCCTGGGGCACCTTCTCCACCCGCTGGAGGATCTTGGGCCAGCGTTTGCCGAGCGGCCCCTTCCAGGCCAGTTCCGGCAGGACCGGGGTGTGCAGCATGTAGACGTACCACGACTTGACGCCCTGATTGAGGAGCTGGGCGGCACGGCGCGGGGTGGGCCGGGAAGCGCGCTTCTTGATCCAGTGGCCGAAGTGGTCCAGCGACGGGCCGGACATCGAGGTGAAGGAGGCGATCCGGCCTTCCGTGCGCCGGACCGTCGCGAACTCCCACGCCTGCACCGAGCCCCAGTCGTGGCCGACCACATGCACCGGCCGGTCCGGGCTGACCGCGTCGGCGACCGCCAGGAAGTCGTCGGTCAGCTTCTCCAGGGTGAAGCCGCCGCGCAGCGGCTTGGGCGCGCTGGACCGGCCGCAGCCGCGTACGTCGTAGAGCACCACGTGGAAGCGGTCGGCCAGGCCGCGGGCCACCTCCGACCACACCTCCTTGCTGTCCGGATAGCCGTGCACCAGCACCACCGTGGGGTGCGCGGCGTCGCCCAGCTCGGCGACGCACAGCTCCACCCCGCCCGTACGGACCCAGCGCTCCCGCGCGCCTTCGAGACCCGTCTGCCCCTGCCCGCTCATGCGGCCCCCTCCTCCTGCCAGCGCCGCACGTGCGGCAGATCGTCGTCCAGCCAGAAAGCGCTCTCCTCAGGGTCCGCGGAGTCCGTCACGACGAGGATCTCCTCGAACTTCGCGCCCGTGCCCCGGAATCCGAGGTGTGGCTCGACCGCCCACAGGCCCGGCTGCGGCGGGTGGTCGGAGAACTTGTACGGGCTCCACAGAGGAGACCAGCCGTCGCGGTGGCCGTGCAGCGCGTCGGAGGCCAGGCCCTTGAGCGACTGTGTGCCGAATCCGAAGAGCGTCGGCGACCAGCGGCGGGGCCGTACGCGGTCGATCTTGTGGGCGATGACACCGAAGGGATAGGCGCGGTGGCGGTTGGCGTACCCCTGGCGGATCATGAGGCGCTCGACGTCCTCGTAGATCTCCCGCAGCGGACGGCGCTCGCGCACCTCGCGCAGGATCAGCTCGCGGTGCGCCGCGAGGTCGGCCAGCAGCCGGTCGTGGATCGGGTTGAGCCCCAGGCAGCCGGAATAGCCGATGTCGGCCGTGAACCCCTGGTGCACCGGTGCCATGTCGAGGATGAAGGCCATCCCGGGCTCCAGGCGCCGGTCGGTGGGGAAGAACTGCAGCGGTATGCGGAAGTTCGTGAACGCCGTGCGGTCGCCGAACCAGGCGAAGGGGAGGTGGAACCAGTCCCGCACCCCGCGCTCGCGCAGCCACCGGCGCTGCATCCGCGCCGCCTCCCGCTCCGTCACCCCCGGCCTGAGCTGCGCGGCGACGGCCTCGGCGCAGGCATACGCCAGCCGCTGCACCTCTTTGAACCCCCGCAGCTCGGCGGTGAGTTCGCGTGGCCCGCCGCCCCTGCGGGCCGTCGTGGCCCCTGTCGCTGAGGTCATCGCCAACCGTCCGTCCCGTCCGTGAGCCGATCATCGCGGTACGTGCCCGTAACTTGACACTGATGAATGTGACAATGCTCGGCGGCGACGTCAAGGGGTCGGCCGAGCCTGTGGAAAACCCGCGGCAGGGCACCCGGCATCGCGCCCCCGCGCCGCTCCGCCACCGCACCGGGAGAGACCGCATACGCCGCTTCGCCACCACACCGGGACGAACCAAAGCACGACCTCCCCTACGGGCCCCTACACCTGTGGTCGGACGCTGATCCAGCCGCCTGGTCTGACGACCGGTGTGGTCCCCGCCACTACCGTCGATGACGTGACTGTGATCGTGACCGAAAGCCTGAGCAAGCGGTACCCAAGGGTGACCGCGCTGGACCGGCTCACCGTGGACATCGGCCCCGGGGTGACCGGCCTGGTGGGTGCCAACGGCGCCGGCAAGTCCACCCTGATCAAGCTGCTGCTGGGGCTCGCCCCGGCCAGCGAGGGGTCCGCGGCCGTCCTCGGCCTGGACGTGGCCACGGAAGGCGGCGCCATCCGGGAGCGCGTCGGCTACATGCCGGAGCACGACTGCCTGCCGCCCGACGTCTCGGCCACCGAGTTCGTCGTCCACATGGCGCGCATGTCGGGCCTGCCGCCGACCGCCGCCCGCGAGCGCACCGCCGACACGCTGCGGCACGTCGGCCTCTACGAGGAGCGCTACCGCCCCATCGGCGGCTACTCCACGGGCATGAAGCAGCGGGTCAAGCTGGCCCAGGCGCTCGTCCACGACCCGCAGCTGGTGTTCCTGGACGAGCCGACCAACGGCCTGGACCCGGTCGGCCGCGACGAGATGCTCGGGCTGATCCGCCGCGTGTACACGGAGTTCGGCATATCGGTCCTGGTCACCTCGCACCTCCTGGGCGAGCTGGAGCGCACCTGCGACCACGTCGTCGTCATCGATGGCGGCAAGCTGCTGCGCTCCTCCGCCACCGACGACTTCACCCAGCTCACCGCCTCCCTGGCCGTCGAGGTCACGGACACCGACGAGCACCCGGACGGTACGGAGGCACTGCGCGCGGCCCTGGCCCGCGCCGGTGTCGCGGTGACCACCGCGGTCCCCGGCTCGCAGGGCACCGCCCCCGCCGCCCACCTGCTGTATGTGGAGGCCACCGGCGAGGAGACGTACGACCTGCTGCGCGACACCGTCGCCGACCTGGGGCTCGGCCTGGTCCGGATGGAACAGCGCCGGCACCGCATATCCGAGGTCTTCCAGAGCGACGAGGGTTCCCGGAGTGGCGACGTTTCCCGGAGCGAGGGCGTCTCTCGGAGTGAGGACGCGGCGAGCGCGCCGGGCGCCCAGGACGCGCACACCCCGGACGCGCCCGCCCGTCCGGCCGCCCCCGCGGCGAAGGCCCCCGCGACGACCGCCCACCGAGCCCCCAAGGACGGAGGCGCCCCCGATGCCGCCTGAGACCAGGACCCCCGCGCCCTCCGGAGCGGCGCAGGACGTCATCCACGACATCGGCTACCGCCACTTCGACGGCCCGCGCCTCGGCCGCGCCTACGCCCGCCGGTCGCTGTTCTCGCAGAGCCTGCGCGGCGCCTACGGGCTGGGCCGCTCCGCGAAGTCCAAGGTCCTGCCGATGCTGCTGTTCGCCGTGATGTGCCTGCCCGCCGGCATCATGGTGGCGGTCGCGGTCTTCACGAAGATGAACGATCTGCCGGTGGCGTACACCAGGTACGCGATCTACCTCCAGGCGGTCATCGGCCTCTACCTGGCCGCCCAGGCACCCCAGTCCGTCTCCCGCGACCTGCGCTTCAAGACGGTGCCGCTGTACTTCTCGCGCCCCATCGAGCGCGTCGACTACGTGGCGGCGAAGTTCGCCGCGATGGCGAGCGCGCTGTTCATCCTGACCGCCGCGCCGCTGCTGATCCTGTACGTGGGCGCCCTGCTCGCCAAGATGGACTTCGTCGACCAGACCCGGGGGCTGGCCCAGGGCCTGGTCTCGGTGGCGCTGCTTTCGCTGCTGTTCGCCGGCCTCGGCCTGGTGATCTCGGCGCTCACCCCGCGCCGCGGTTTCGGCGTCGCCGCCGTCATCGCCGCGCTGACCATCCCGTACGCCGCGGTGAGCGCCGTCCAGGGCATCGCCGCCGTACAGGGCCAGGAGGGCGTCGTCGGATGGCTCGCCCTGTGCTCGCCCATCACGCTCATCGACAGCGTGCAGGCGACGTTCCTGGGCGGCACCGCGTCGTTCCCCGACGAGGTCCAGCCGACCACCGCCGCCGGACTGGTGGCGCTCCTGGTCACCCTGTGCGCCGTCGCGGGCTCCTACGCGCTGCTGATGCGCCGCTACCGGAAGGCCGGCCTGTGACCGCCCGCCCCGCGCCCCGTACGGCGCACCCGACGCCCGCCACCAGCCCCCGAAAGAATGGGCCGCGCCCATGACGACCATCCAGATCGACCACGTATCCCGCTGGTTCGGCAATGTCGTTGCCGTCAACGACATCACCATGACCATCGGCCCCGGCGTCACCGGCCTCCTCGGCCCCAACGGCGCGGGCAAGTCCACGCTGATCAACATGATGGGCGGCTTCCTGGCGCCGTCCGGCGGGGCCGTCACCCTCGACGGCCGCCCCGTCTGGCGCGACGAGAGCGTCTACCGCGACATCGGCATCGTGCCCGAGCGCGAGGCCATGTACGACTTCCTGACCGGCCGCGAGTTCGTCGTCGCCAACGCCGAACTGCACGGCCTGGGCAAGGATGCCGCGCGGCGGGCGCTGGCCACCGTCGAGATGGAGTACGCGCAGGACCGCCGGATCTCCACCTACAGCAAGGGCATGCGCCAGCGCGTGAAGATGGCGTCGGCGCTGGTCCACGACCCGTCCGTGCTCCTGCTGGACGAGCCGTTCAACGGCATGGACCCGCGGCAGCGGATGCAGCTGATGGACCTGCTGCGGCGGATGGGCGCCGAGGGCCGTACGGTCCTGTTCTCCTCCCACATCCTCGAAGAGGTCGAGCAACTGGCCTCGCACGTCGAGGTCGTGGTGGCCGGGCGGCACGCGGCGTCCGGCGACTTCCGCAAGATCCGCCGACTGATGACGGACCGGCCGCACCGCTACCTCGTGCGCTCCACCGACGACCGGGCGCTGGCCGCCGCCCTGATCGCCGACCCGTCGACGGCCGGGATCGAGGTCGACCTCCAGGAGGGCGCGCTGCGCATCCAGGCCGTCGATTTCCCGCGCTTCACCGCCCTGCTGCCGCGGGTCGCCCGCGACCACGGCATCCGCCTCCTGACGGTCTCGCCCTCCGACGAGTCCCTGGAATCGGTCTTCTCCTACCTCGTAGCGGCCTGAAAGGAGCCTCGAAGCGATGTCTGCGACCTCATCGGTCCGGCCGGACCCGTCCCCGGCCCCCGCTGCGGGCCCCTCGCCGGTGCCCTCGGTCTTCAACCCCACCGTCGCCCGGCTCACCTACCGGGCCCTGCTCGGGCGGCGCCGCGCGCTCATCCTGTTCGCGCTGCCCGCCCTGCTGATCGTCATCTCCGTCGCGGTACGGGCCCTGGCCGGCGCCGACGACTCCACCGCCAACGGCGTCCTCGGCACCTTCGCGCTCGCCACGATGGTCCCGCTGATCGGCGTCATCGCCGGTACGGGCGCGATCGGCCCGGAGATCGACGACGGCTCGGTCGTCTACCTGCTGGCCAAGCCGCTGCGCCGGTCCTCGGTCATCTTCACCAAACTCCTCGTGGCGATCGGCGTGACGGCCGCGTTCTCGGCGGTCCCGGTCCTGATCGCCGGGTTCGTCCTCAACGGCAACAGCCAGCAGATCGCGGTGGCGTACGCGGTCGCCGCGGCCGTCGCCTCCGTCGCGTACAGCGCGCTGTTCCTGTTCTTCGGCACGGTCAGCCGGCACGCGGTCGTCTTCGGCCTGGTCTACGCCCTGGTATGGGAAACCCTGGTCGGCAACCTGGTCCCGGGCGCACGCACCCTGAGCGTGCAGCAGTGGGCCCTGGCGATCGGCCAGAAGATCGGCGCGGAAGGCGCGATCACCTCCGAGGTGGGGCTGCCGTTGGCGGTCGTCCTTCTGGTGGCGGTCACGGGATCGGCGACCTGGTACGCGGGTCGCAAGCTGCGGTCGTTGACGGTGGCGGGGGAGGAGTAGGGGGCGGTTCGGTCTGGGAGGCGGGCGCTCGGCCGGGGTTCCGGCCGAGCGTGTCGGGGTGGTCGCCGGTGGGGTGGGGACGTTCTGCGTCCTGAGTCGCTCTTTGTCCGCCGCAGCCAACCGTTCGCCTCGAAGCTCAGCGACATGCAGGGGCCTGTCAGGCATTGCAGCGTGCACCTCGATTCATCGGCGGTGAGCTGCGGCCCGTCCAGCAGTACCCGCACGAGTCCCAGGACGCCGGCCGCCGACTCGGTCAAGCCCCCTTCGGTCGCGTCGCTCATGCCGACTCCTGGTCAGTCGGCTCAGCCCCAGGTGCCGGCCCTTGCCCGGTCGCCCTGGGGCGCTCTCGTTCCGGCGCGCACCGGATGGCCAAGCTGGCTCGGCAGATACCTCGGTACCGAACTGGATGAAGCCATCGCACGCTGACCAGGTGAAGATCGACAGAGCCCTACCGCATGGGCCGCAAGTCGCAGCGGAGATCCGGCGGCGAATCCAGAACGGCACCTATCGCCCTGGGGAACGCTTGCCGGGCACAGTGGCAATTGCCGCCGAGTTCGACGTGTCTCAGTCGACAGCTACTCGTGCCGTGGCCAGTCTTCGCCCTGAGGGACTTGTGCGTGTGGTGAGTGGGCGGGGCTATTTCGTTGCGGAGGGTGCCAACCAGCGGTCTGCCGAAGCGGCGCGACCACCACGCCCCGCCCTACGCCGCGCAGAACTCGTTCCCCTCAGGGTCCTGCATCAGCCACCAGTGCCCGGCAGGTCCCTGATCCACCTCCCGGACGCGTATCGCACCCAGGCCCTCCAGCCGGGTCACCAGTGCCTCCAAGCCGCCGGGGCCGCTGTGGACGTCGATGTGGAGGCGGTTCTTGCACGTTTTGGCCTCGGGGACTTCCTGGAAGAGCAGGCGGCGTCCGCGGCCGATGCCGCTGGTTTCGTCGTACGGGTCGTCGGGGTGGCGTATCGCGGCATAACCGCGGAAGGTCTTGCGGCCGTGGTGTGCGACGACCGCTTCCTCCTTGAGGTGGCCGGCGGCCAGCAGCTGTTCGATGAGAGCGGTGGGGTCCTCCACCTCGTACTCCAGGGCCGCGGCCCAGAAGTCCGCCAGGGCGGACGCGTTCGTGCTGTCGATGACCAACTTCCACGTCAGTGCCATGCGAGGAGTTATACCGGGCAGCACTGACAACGGCCCCGCACCGCATTACCGCGTACGGAGGCCGGTGCGGCGGTGCTGCCCGCTACCGTCCCTGCCGCTCGTTGAACTCCCGTACGTTCGCGCGGTGCTGTGCGTAATCGGCCGTGAAGCGGGTGTCGCCGGGGGCGACCGTCACGAAGTACAGCCAGTCGCCTGCGGGCGGCCGGGCCGCGGCCCGGAGCGCGTCCTGGCCGGGGTTGTCGATCGGGGTCGGCGGCAGGCCCTTGTGCCGGTAGGTGTTGTACGGGCTGTTGAGCCTGGTGTCCGCGTGGCTGATGTTGAGGGAGCTGCGTCCGAGCGCGTAGTTGATGGTCGAGTCCATCTGGAGGGGCATGCCCCGGTCGAGCCGGTTCTCGATGACCCGGGCGACCTTGCCCATGTCGGCGGTCCGGTCGGCCTCGGCCTGCACGACGGAGGCGATGATCACCGTTTCGTACGCACGGATGCCGTCGGCGGCCTGCTTCTCGGCGGCGGTGTCGGTCATGAACGAGAGCAGCGACTCGGGCGTGGTGTCGTCGTCCACCGGATACGTCGCGGGGTAGAGGAACCCCTCCGGATTGCCCTTCGCCGCCTCCGGCAGCTTCAGCCGGGCCTTCTTCGCGGCCTTCTCCGTGGTGCCGGACGCGACACCGAGGGCCTTGTCGACCGCCGCGTACACCTGGGTGGCGCGCCACCCCTCCGGAATGGTGAGCGGCGGGTGGCCGGGACCGCCGAGCAGGCGCGTGACCAGCACCGCGATGAGCGCCAGTACGGCGCAGAGACCGACGGCCAGGAGGAGCCGGCCCCTGCGCGTGAGCCGCGATCGGGGGCCGTGGCCGGTGTGCAGCACATCGCTCATGGGGGCACGGTAAGGCAGCGCCCGCCCGCGGAGGCGGCAGTGCGCGGCGGGCACCGCGGTAAATCACCGGATCACCGGCAGCGCGTGCCCGCGTACGCGTCCGCGTCGGCCGGTTGGGGAATGGCTGCTCAGCGCTTGGCCGTACCCGGACCGGAGACCGCCGCGCAACGCTCTCGGTCGCTCGCTCCGGGCGGTCGGCGCAGCTCGGAGACCCGGTCGAGAAGTCGGTCGCGTACAACGCTGAGGTCGTCGATGCGCTGCTGGATCAGGGCGAGCCGCTGTTCGAAGACCTCGGTCTTCGGTGCGGGATCGGCGCAGGCGTGGTCCCCGGTCAGCTCGTCGCGCAGGCAGCCGTCGATGAGACGCAGGTCGTCGGTGGTGAGGCCGCAGGCCAGCAGCAGCCGGATGTTCGCCACGGCGCGCACCGCGCCGTCTCCGTAGCTTCGGTAGCCGTTCGCCGACCGGTCGGGGCGCAGCAGGCCCTGCTCCTCGTAGTAGCGCAGGGCCCGGGTCGTCGTGCCGGTCGCGCGGGCCAGCTCCCCGATGCGCATGGTGCGTGCTCCCTTTCGACGCGCGCCTACGGGAGGGAGCATATTCCGCGCCGTGGACGTGGAGGTTAAGCGCGGGCGCTCCACGGAGTGAGCACCATGACCGGGATGCGCCGCCCGGCGCGCTCCTGAAAGGCAGCGAACTGCGGATGGGCCGCCACCTGGAGGGCCCATAGCCGGTCTCTGTCCTCGCCTGTGACTTCGACAGCACGGGACCGGTACGTACGGGTGCCGACCTCGACCGTCGCCAGGGGGTGGGCGGTCAGGTTGTGGTACCAGGCAGGGGCGGTGGGCGAGCCTCCGTTGGAGGCGAACACGGCGAGCCGGTCCGGGCCGTCCGGCAGGTAGAGGGCGGGAGTGGTCCGCGGCAGGCCGGACCGCGCCCCTGTGGTGGTCAGGAGGAGCAGCGACTGCCCGGCGAACTCACCGCCCACGTGGCCCCCGTTGGCCCGGAACTCTTCGATGACGCGCTGGTTGAAGGGGTTCACCCGGTGACTGTCCATGGAGGCACCCTCGACCTTCACGTCGGCGTGAAGGTCAAGCCAGGCCGTTCGTAAGGGGCAACCCACTCCGTCCGTGAAGGTCACGCCGTGCCGCTAAAGAGCAAGCCGTACCGCTACAGACGGGGCCCCTGGATCGCGCCCACAACAAGCGATCCAGGGGCCTGCCATCAGCAGCGCATCGCCAGAGCCTCAGGCCCCGATCTTCCGGTCGCGCCCCGCACCCATCCCCAGCAGCACCAGACCCGCGCAGACCGCCAGCAGCAGCACGATCGGTACCGTCCAGCCGTGCGTCGCCTGGTGCACCGCGCCGAGCAGCAGCGGGCCGGCGGCGGCGAGCAGGTAGCCCCAGGTCTGTGCCATGCCCGAGAGGCGGGCGGCGGTGTGGGCGTCGCCGGAGCGCAGCACCATCATCGTCAGGGCCAGGCCGAGCGCGCCGCCCTGGCCGATGCCCAGGAGGATCGCCCAGACCCAGGCGCCGGCCACCGGGGCCACGAGGAGGCCGACGATGCCGCAGGCCATCAGGGCGGTGACGGCGACGGCCAGCAGCCGCTGCCGCCGCATCCGTCCGGCCAGCATCGGCACCACGAAGGAACCGGCCATCTGCACCAGCGTGCTGAAGGCGAAGACCAGCCCGGCCGTGGCCTTGCTCATGCCGTGGTCGGTGAAGATTGTCGGCATCCAGGCGATCATCACGTACGCGATCAGCGACTGCGAGCCCATGAAGAGCGTGACCTGCCAGGCCAGCGGGGAGCGGGTCAGCTTCGGCCCGTCCTCGGTGGTGTGCGCCGGTGTCGCGGCGGCCTGGCCGTGGCGGGTACCGCGCCGCGCGATCAGCGCCTGCGGAATCCAGACGACGGCGGCGACCGCGGCCAGCAGCGCCCACGAGGCCAGCGAACCCTGCCAGCCGCCCAGCGCGTTCTCCAGCGGCACGGCGGAGGCGGCCGAGACGGTGGCGCCGAGGATCATCGCCGTCGAGTACAGGGCGGTCATGCCCGCGGCCTTCTCCGGGAAGTCCCGCTTGATCAGGCCGGGCATCAGGACGTTCAGCAGGGCGATGGACGTACCGACCACCGCGCAGCCCACGAACAGCGCGACGACCGGCGGCGCGATGCGCAGCAGGATGCCGCCGCACAGCAGGACCAGCGCGCCGCACAGCACCGTCTCGGTGCCCCAGCGGCGGGCCAGTTTCGGCGCGGCGATCGAGCCGAGGCCCATGAAGACCAGCGGGATCGTCGTCACCAGGCTGCTCGCGGTGGCGGCCAGGTGGTAGTGCGTGCCGATCTCGCTCACCAGCGGCGAGACGCCGGCCAGCGCGGCGCGCATGTTGAGCGAGGCGAGCACGATGCCGAGCAGGAGCAGGGCCGGGTGCGCGCGCAGCCGGCGGCGGGCCGCGGCGACCGGCGGGGCCGGGGTCAGGTCCTCCTCGGCGTCGATCAGTGGTGCTTCGGACCGGGTCCCTGACATGGGTCGTGACTCTCCTTGCGTGGGGGCGGGGGTGGTCGTACGGGCGTGTGGGGCGGGAGCGGCGAGGGAGGAGGAACGTTTCTGCGGCGGCTGTACGGCGTGCTCGCGTCCGGTACGGGGCGACGGCGTCCGACAGGCAGAGGCCGACTGTGGCGGTACGGAGCGACCGTGTCCGTTCGGCGTGACCGTCCCCGGTACGCCGGCACTCCAGCGCCACGTGATCACGGACCGCCGGCCCGCCCTCTCACCGCTCAGCGAGCAGCTTCTCCACCGCCCGTTTCGGGGGCTCCAGCAGTGCGCGGGCGGCTTTCTCCGCCGCCTCCGGGTCGCCGGACGCGATGGCGTCCAGGACGGCCCGGTGATCGCCGTGCACCATGCGCGGCATCTGTTCGTCGCCGAGCGAGGTGAGCAGCGCTTCGCGCACGGAGCTGCTGAACCAGGCGTACGTCGCGGTCAGGGCGGTGTTGTGCGCGGCCTCCACGACGGCCCGGTGGAAGGCCACGTCGTGATCGGCGTACAGCTCCAGGTCGCCGCCGAAAGGCTGCCCGTTGGCGGCCTCCAGGGCGGCCTGTGCGTCCAGCGCGGCCCGCATCCGCTCCAGGTCGTCCGGCCGGTGCCGCTGGGCCGCCAGACGGGCGGCCTCCGCCTCCAGGGCGATGCGCAGCTCCAGTACGTCGCGGATACCGGCCCGCTGCACGCCGCGCATGATGTCGCCCGGGTCGGTCCGGGAGACGACGAAGGTGCCCTCGCCCTGCCGGGAGCGCAGCATGCCGGCGTGCACCAGGACCCGTACGGCCTCGCGGACGGTGTTGCGTCCGACCTGGAGCTGTTCGGCCAGCGCGTGTTCGGTGGGGATGCGCTCGCCCACCGGCCAGGTGCCGGCGGCCAGCTGGGCGCGCAGGGCCTCGACGACGGTGTCCACGAGGGACTGTCGTCCCGCTGCCTGCAATGCCATGCGCACACCCTCGCTTCGATTCCGGCCGGAGGCGTGGGCAACCGGCATGCGCCCGGTCACCCTGTTGCCCAGTCATCCTACAAATAATCGCTGCAATATGCACGGAGTACTTTCGCTCCGTGCATATCGCGGGGGCCGAACCGGAAGCAGCCCGGTCTCACAGCCCGATATCGCGCTCCTGGATGTCGGCCAGCGACTCCCGCCGTACGAGCGTGCGCGCCTGCCCGTCCGCGACGGCGACCACCGGCGGGCGGCCCACCAGGTTGTAGCCCGAGGCCATGGACAGGTGGTACGCGCCCGCCACCGGTACGGCGATCAGGTCGCCGGGCCGTACGTCACCGGGCAGCCGTACCCCGGCGGCGAGCACATCGCCCGCCTCGCAGTGCCGCCCCACCACGCTCACCGGCGCGGGCGCGGCGCTCGACCGGCGCCCGACCAGCCGGGGCGCGTACCGCACCCCGTACAGCGCGGGCCGCGGGTTGTCGCTCATCCCGCCGTCGACGGCCACGAAGGTGTGCTCACCGGTCCGCTTGACGGACAGCACCCGGTACAGGGCGACGCCGGACGGGCCCGCGATGGCGCGGCCCGGCTCGACGGTCAGGCGGGGCACCGGCAGCCCGGCCGCCGCACAGCCGCCGGTCAGTTCGGCCCGTACCTTGGCGCCGAGCGCCGCGATGTCCATGGCGGCCTCGCCGGGCCGGTAGGCGACGCCGTGGCCGCCGCCGATGTCCAGCTGCGACAGCGTGACGCCGTGCTGCTCCTGGATACGGGCCAGCAGGCCCACCAGCCGCCGGACGGCCGACAGGAACGGTTTGACGGTGGTGATCTGGGAGCCCAGGTGACAGTGCAGCCCCACCAGGTGCAGCCGCGGCTGGCCCAGGATGCGGGTGATGGCGTGCTGTGCCGAGCCGTCGGCCAGAGAGAGGCCGAATTTCTGGTCGTCGGTACCGGTACGGATCTTGGTGTGGCCGCCGGCCGCGATGCCCGGAACCACTCGTACGAGTACCTGCTGCCGGGAACCCGGGGGGACCGCGGCGGCGAGCCGGGCGATCTCGGAGGTGCTGTCGATGACGATCCGGCCGACGCCCAGGCGCAGCGCGGCGCTCAGGTCGTCCGGGCTCTTGGCGTTGCCGTGCAGCACGATGCGGGAGGGCGGGAAGCCGGTGGTGACGGCGAGTTCCAGCTCACCGGCGGAGCAGACGTCCAGGCCCAGGCCCTCTTCCCGCACCCAGTGGGCCATGGCGCGGCACAGGAACGCCTTGGCCGCGTACAGGACGTCGGCGTCGGGGAAGGCACGCAGGTAGGCGCGGCAGCGGGCGCGTACCTCGGCCTCGTCCAGGACGTACGTGGGGGTGCCGAAGCGCTCGGCCAGCTCGGTGAGCGGGACGCCGCCCACGGAGAGGTCGGCGTGCGGCAGTTCGGCCGTCGAGGCGGGCCATACGGAGAGGTCGTCGGGGAGGTCGTCGGGCGGGCTGCCCGGGAGGCCGGGGCGGTCCGGGCCGGCCGGCTGTCCGGTGGTGCGCTGCGGTGTCGTGGTCGTCACGGTCATGGTGTCGTTCGCCCTTCTCAGACGGCCCGCAGCAGCGGCGTACGGCGGCTACCCGGGGCGAGACGCGGGTCCACGGTCAGGACGCCGGCGCCGAGCGGCTCGGCGAGGGCGCGCAGCGCGGGCTCGGCGAGCCGGATCCACGGCTGGTCGGCGCCGAGCGCCGCGGCGAGCCGCTGCGGGGAGGTGAAGCCGACGGCGGTACGGCCGCCGAGCGGGGTGCGGAACAGGCGGGCCGTACAGCCCGCGGGGCCCGGCCGGACCGGGACGAACAGCAGCCCGGCCGGGATGCGTTCGGCAGGTTCGGGATCTTCCTCGTACAGATGCTGCTGGGACACGGCGTCGCTCCTCGCTGCTCGCACAGGACCGGCCCCGGACCGGTGAAAGGGGAAGTGCCGGGGCTCCTCCTCGACGCTATGCCCGTACCGGCAGGAGGTCGGCGGCGTACTGACGCATCATTGACGGCCCGTGGACGCCCCTTGACGCAATGCTGGTGCCCCGGCGCACGCTCCGGTGCACGGCGGGGACGCACGGCCCGGCGCGGGCCCGCGCGTACCCCGATTCCCCGGGACGCCCCGGCCGGACTTCCGCGAGGATCGTTGCGGCCGGGCCGCGCGGGGACCGTCCCGGCCGCCGGCCGCCCCCTTGACCTTCACACTGTGGCAAGCCCTGCACTGGGAGACGTCATGTTCACCATCGGAGACTTCGCCGGCCATGGACGGGTGTCGGCCCGCATGCTGCGGCACTACGACGCCATCGGGCTGCTGCGCCCGGCCCGTACGGACCCGGTCACCGGATACCGCTACTACGAGGCCGCGCAGCTCGCCCGCCTCAACCGCATCATCGCCCTCAAGGACCTCGGCTTCACCCTCCAGCAGATCGCGGCCGTCCTGGACGAGCAGGTGAGCGCGGCGGAACTGCGCGGCATGCTGCGGCTGCGCCGGGCCGAGCTGGCGGCGGCGGTCACGGCGGCGGGAGCCCGGCTGGCCCGGGTCGAGGCACGGCTGCGGACGATCGAGGAGGAGGGGCGGATGGCCGTGGAGGACGTGGTGGTCAAGCACGTCGAGGCGGTCCGGGTCGCCGAACTGACCGGCACCGCGGCGAGCTTCGGGCCCGAGGACATCGGGCCGGTGATCCGTCCGCTGTACGCGGAGCTGTTCCGGCGGCTGGCCGCGGCGGGCGTCGAGCCGGCCGGCCCGGCGATCGCGTACTACGAGGACGCGCCGGAAGGCGGGGACCGGATCACGGTGCACGCGGCGGTCCCGGTCGCGGCCGCCCCGCGGCCGTCCCACGACTTCGCGATCGTGGACCTGCCGGCCGTCGAGCGGGCGGCCACGGTGGTGCACCGTGGCCCGATGGAGCGGGTGCTGCCCACCGCGCAGACCCTGGCCCGCTGGCTCGCCGACAGCCCGTACCGCTCCGCCGGGTACCCGCGGGAACTCACGCTGGAGTGCCCGGAGGACCCGGAGCGGTGGGTGACCGAGCTGCAGGAGCCGGTTGTCGAGGGGTGAATGCGGGAGACGCGGGCCGTACGGAGGCGGGGGTGTGCGCGCCTCTTGTGCGCCGGGCGCGCGAGGGGCGCATGGGAGCGTGTGTGCTTCAGCGCCTGTGAACGGGGCTGGACTCGCTCTTGCACTCCTGGGCGGGGGTGGACTCATGAGCGAGCGCGGGTCCCGGCCGGTTTCCGCACTCGTGGTCAGAGCCGTACGTGTTCCCGCACCCGGCGAGCGAGGCGTTCACCGTCTCGGCGAACTCCACCGCGACCGGGCTCAGCGTGGCCCACTGCCGTACCGCCCAGCCGGTCGCCAGCGGCGGCAGCCCCGGGACCGGGATCAGCCGCAGGTCCGGGTGGTCGACGCCGCGCCGCCCCGGCAGATCCGGCACCACGGCGTGGCCGACGCCCAGTTCGGCCAGCAGCATCGCGGTGTCCCAGTCGGCGACGCTGGCGGAGCTGGCGGGTGCGGGGCCGGTCTCCGGCCGCGCCAGGTGGCCGTCGAGCCGCATCCGGGACACGGAGTTCTCCGGGAGCCGGATGAGCCGGATGCCGTTCAGGCCACCGGCCAGTTCGTCCGGCTCGATGTGGTCGCGCGCGGCGAGCGGGTCGTCGGAGCGTACGGCCAGCACCCAGGGCAGCTCCAGCACCGGGTGCTGCTCGATGCCGCGTACGGGCGGGCCGATGGTGATCCAGGCCAGCTCGGCGGTGCCGTCGGCGACCGCCTCGCAGCAGCGGCGGCCGGAGTTCTCGGTCTGGAACTCCAGGTCGACGTGCGGGTGGCGGGCGCGGAAGGCCACCACGGCGGCCGACATGAAGTGCCGTACGGTCGTCGCTCCGGTGGTGATCCGGAGCGTGCCGACGTCGCCCTGGCGGAGATCGGCCAGGCGGCGCAGCGCCAGGTCGAGTTCGCCGAGGGAACCGCTCGCGGCGCGGTGCAGGATGCGGCCCGCCCGGGTGGGCGCCACGCCGCGCGGCCGTCGCTCCAACAGGCCGATGTCCGCCTCGCGTTCGAGCCGCTTGACGCGCTGGCTCACCGCCGACTGCGTACAGCCCAGGTCGCGGGCGACGGCGCTGAGGCTGCCCGCGTCGCAGACGGCGACGAAGACGCGGAGGTCGTCCAGAGTCACCAACCCAAGCTACAGCTAAGGGGTTTGGAAGAAAACCCGAGGATTGACTTGGGTGTGCGGGCGCGAGGAGGATCGGGGCACGGCGCCAGGCGGCCACCCGGAACCGGCCATGGCGCCGGACGGTTCCGGGGGCCGACCCGTTGGAGGCGGCACCACGCGGCCGGCCCGCCGTGGGCCGGCCGCGTGGTGCCGCCGTCGTACGACGCTGCCGTCACCCCCGGTCCGCGCCGACCGCCGTTCCAGCGGCGGCCGTTGCGGGGTCGGCCGTACCGGTGGTGCCGACCGTGCCGGAATTCGAGCCCGTCGTCCCCGCGGCAGCCGGAGCAGTACGGCCCGCGGGTCGGTCCCGGTCCGCGGAGCGGTTGCGTACGACGGCCAGGACCAGCAGGCTCGTCGCCACCGCCACGATGCCCGCGACCAGGGACACCCGGGTCAGGCCGTGGACGTAACCGACGCCCGGTCCGGCGTGCGCGCCCGCGGACTGCACGCCCTGGGTGAAGACCGTGCCGAGGATGGCGATGCCGAGCGCGTAGCCGAGCTGGCGGAAGGTGTTCACCGCGCCGCTCGCCATGCCGGCGCGCTGCGGCGGGGCCGCGCCCAGCGCCGCCGAGACCAGTACCGGCATGGCCATGCCGATGCCGACGCCGCTGATGAGCAGGCCCGGCGTGAGGACCGCCCAGCCGGAGTCGTCGTTCAGCAGCAGGACGTGCAGCAGCGGTCCGGCGCCGATCAGCAGCAGGCCGACGCCGATGGGCACCTGCGGCGCCAGCCGGTGCAGGAACCGTCCGCCGAACATGCCGACGGCCATCGACGCCGCCGCCATCGGCAGCACCGCGAGACCGCCCATCACCGGGCTCAGGCCCAGGATGTTCTGCACCCACAGGCCCACGTACGTCAGGTACGGGAACGCCGCGGCCTGGAGCAGCAGCGCCGCCGCCATCAGGACGGCGAAGGCCGGGCGCCGCATCAGCTTCAGGTCCAGCAGCGGCTGCGCCGTGCGGCGTTCCACGGCCACGAAGACGGCCAGCGCCAGCAGGGCCACCGCCAGCGACAGGAGCGTGCCGGACTCCGTCCAGCCCTCCTCGCCACCACGCATCAGCCCGTACGTCAGTGCGCCCGCGCACAGCGTGAACGCGCCGGCGCCCGGCCAGTCGATGCGCCCCGCACGGTCGCCGTGCGACTCCGGTACCGACCGCAGGGTGATCCACATCGCCACCGCCGTCAGCGGCAGGTTGACCAGGAAGATCGCGCGCCAGTCCACGTACTGGGTCAGCACACCGCCCAGCAGCGGGCCGACCGCCGCCGCGGCACCGCCCGTACCGCCCCAGATGCCGAAGGCGACCCCCCGGTCACGGCCCTGGTACGCGGCCATCAGCAGCGGCGTGTTGGTGGCGAACATCGCCGCCGCGCCCACGCCCTGCACCGCCCGCGCGGCGATCAGCACGCCCTCGTCGGGCGCCAGGCCGCAGGCCAGCGAGGACAGCGCGAACAGCGCGAGCCCCGCCAGGTACAGCTTGCGGCGCCCGAACAGGTCGGCCGCCGAACCGGCCACCATCAGGAGCGCGGCCAGCGCCAGCGCGTAGATGTCCATCACCCACTGCAAGGAGGTGAAGGAGGCGTGCAGGCCGTCGGCTATCCGCGGCAGCGCCGTGTTCACGATCGTCACGTCCACGAGCAACATGAAGTTGCCCAGGGTGATGGCGGCCAGCGGCCACCATCTGCTCCGCCCGTTGTGCATCGAGATCCTCTGTGGTCATCGGTGGTGTCGTTCGTTCCGTCCCCCGCACCAGAGTCCGGGCGGAACGCCCGCCACTCCCAGCCACGGCGTACCGTGCGGCGCAATCCGACACGGGTTAGCCTTTCCTGGTGAAAACCGACAGCTTCGACGAGCTGGACCAGGGGCTGGTACACGCCCTCCAGCTCGACGGCCGGGCGCCCTTCAGCCGTATCGCCGAGGTCCTCGGCGTCTCCGACCAGACCGTCGCCCGCCGCTACGGGCGGCTGCGCGGCGCCGGGATGATCAAGGTGATGGGGCTCACCGACCCGCCGGCCCTCGGCGAGATCGAATGGCTGGTACGGGTCCAGTGCACGCCCGACGCGGCCGTCGCGGTCGCCGAGGCGCTGGCCCGGCGCACCGACACCTCCTGGGTGAGCCTGATGTCCGGCGGCACCGAGATCGGCGCCGTCTGCCGCGCCGCCAGCAGCCGGGACAGCGACGCGCTGCTGCTCCAGAAGCTGCCGCGCACCCCGAGCGTGGTCGGGGTCACCGCGCACTGCATGCTGCACGAATTCTTCGGCGGACCGCTGGGCCTGGTCAACAAGTCCGGCGCGCTGACCGAGGAACAGGCGGCGCGGCTGCGCCACCCGGCGTCCGCCGCGGCCGACCGGCGGACCGGCGCGCCGCCCACGCGCACCGCGCCCGTCGCGCTCACCGCGGCCGACCGCCGCCTCCTGGACGTGCTCGCCGAGGACGGCCGGGCCGGCCTCGCCGATCTGGCCACGGCCACCGGCTGGTCCCAGTCCACCGTCCGCCGCCGGCTGTCCGAACTGCGCGCGGACGGCGTCCTCTATTACGACGTCGACTACGACGCCCGGTACTTCGGCTTCGGCGTCATGGTCTCCCTCTGGCTCTCCGTCGCCCCCAGCGAACTGGCCGCCGCCGGAGCCGCGCTGGCCCAGCACCCCGAAGTGGCCTTCGCCTGCGCGACCACCGGCCCGCACAACCTCTTCGCGTCGGTACTGTGCCCCGATGTACGCGCCCTGTACACGTACCTCACCACCCGCATCGCGGCGCTGCCCGGCGTACGGCACATGGAGTCCTCGCCGCTGATCCGCCGGATCAAGGGAGCCGGGCCGCACGGCCGGGGCCGGATCGTCTCCGGCCCGCTCACCCCCGCCCCGCCGGGCCGCGCACGATGAAGCCCGTGCTGTCCTCCGCACCGGCCGGCCGGGTGGCGGCCTGGGTACGGTCCGCGCCCGGCACCCACATCTGGCTGCTGGTCATCGGCATCACCAGCCTCGTCATCGCGGGGGCCACCGAAGGGCTGGGGGACTTCCTCCTCCACCGCACCAGCAGCAACATCCACGAGCTGAACCGGCACCCCCTCTCCTCCCTCCTCATCAGCGGCTTCTGGATCGAGAACCCGCCCTCCTTCGTCCTGTACGCCGCCCTCTTCGAACTGGTCCACGCCCATGTCGAACGCTGGCTGGGCACCTGGCGCTGGCTGCTGACGATCGGCGTCGCCCACGTCACCGCCACCCTCGCCAGCCAGGAACTGGTCCTGCTCGCCATCGAGGGCCACCGGCTCCCCCGCTCCATGACGCACGTCGTCGACATCGGCGTCTCGTACGGCCTGGCAGCGGCCGCCGGCCTGCTCGCCTACCGGCTGCCGCCGCCCTGGCGCTACCTCTACCTGGCGTCCGTCATCGGCTTTTTCGGCATCCCGCTCCTGTCAGGCGCCACCTTCACCGACATCGGACACGCCATCGCACTCACCCTTGGTCTCGCCGCCTGGCCCTTGACCCCGGATGCCGGTGCGGACGCGGCAGCGGACGGGGACCGTAGCGCAACTCCCGGACATCCTCCGCCAGATCACTGAGCCGCAGACTCATCGCGCACACGACCCGGTCCGTGGCGTCCAGCCGCCGGTCCAGCCGGTCCAGCCGTACGGAGATACGGCCGATCACCGGTGCGAGGTCGCGGAGCACCGGCCCGATGCCGGCGAGCGACGACTCGACGTGGGTGAGGCGGTGGTCGAGGGATTCCACCGTCGGGCCGTTCCCGTCCTGCCGGGGCACACCGACGCGGCCCCGCTCCTCGATGTCGAGGAGGTACGTACGCACCGCGCGCGCGACCTCGCTGTCGCGGAGGAGCATGGCGATGTTGAGGATGGTTCGGCGGGTGTAGAGGGTGAGGTTCGTCTTGGCCTGTGGATAACCTCGCCCCCAGAGGGACACGTTGTCCCTCTGGAACTCTTGCAGGTCAGACCCCCGGAGAACGCGCAGCCCGTTAGCGTTCAACTCCGTCCGGTGCCGTTGGACGAGCTTCCTCACGGCCTCCTTGTGGACAACGAAGTAGTCCGCAACGCCCTCCGTGGTCGCATGGACTCCATCCGGCAACAGGACGAGCGCCTTGACCTTGTCGAGGACCTCGGTGCGGCCCATCACACTGTCGCGCATGGCCCGCGACTCCAGCAGTACAGCTTCGGGTGGCATGGGAATGCCCTCCACTCAAACCGGAACGGTTTGAAAGAGGCAGGCTGCCTCTTTCAACTGAACGCCCGTATCCAGGGCTACAGGAGCGGAGGCTGCTCACGGATGCCACTACCTCTATGTCCGGTTCTCAGTCGTACGGCTGCACCGCATCACGGCCGTCACCGGCAAACCCCAGCACTTCACGGTCTCTCGACGCCTCGAACTCCAGTTGCCTCCACGCACAGTGGACAACGAACGGATAAACGTACAGTTACCCGTCCGCAGGCAGGAGTTCGCTCACCCGTTCCGGACGTTCCGAAAGGGTGGCCGGGCGGGGCTCAGCCCTCGTACAACCGCTCCAGTACCACCGCGATGCCGTCCTCCTCGTTGGAGGCGGTGGTCTCGTCCGCTACGGCCTTCAGTTCCTCGTGGGCGTTGGCCATGGCTACGCCGTGGGCTGCCCAGCCGAACATCGGGATGTCGTTGGGCATGTCGCCGAAGGCGATCGTGTCGGCGGCCTTCACACCCAGGCGGCGGGCGGCGAGGGAGAGGCCGGTGGCCTTGGAGAGGCCGAGGGGGAGGAGTTCGACGACGCCTTCGCCGGCCATCATCACACCGACCAGGTCGCCGGCGGCCTCGCGTGCGGCGCGGGCCAGTTCGTCGTCGCCCAGCGTCGGGTGCTGTATGTAGATCTTGTTGATGGGCGCTGCCCAGAGGTCGCCGGGGTCCTGGACCATCAGGTTGGGCAGCGGGCCCTCCTGGACGCGGTATCCGGGGGTGACCAGCACCTCGCCGTCCAGGCCGTCCCGGCTCGCGGCCAGGAACAGCGGGCCGACCTCCGCCTCGATCTTGGCGAGGGCCAGTCCGGCGAGCTGCCGGTCCAGGGTGACCGAGGTCAGCAGGCGGTGTTCGCCGGCGTGGTAGACCTGCGCGCCCTGCCCGCACACCGCTATGCCGTCGTAGTCCAGCGCGTCGAGGATGTGCCGGGTCCACGGCACCGCGCGGCCCGTGACGACGATGTGCGCGGCCCCGGCCGCCGTGGCCGTGGCCAGGGCGGCGCGGGTGCGCTCGGAGATCGTGTCGTCGGGCCGCAGCAACGTTCCGTCGAGATCGGTCGCGACGAGCTTGTACGGCAGCGGGCGGGCCGGCGGTGCGGCCCGGTGTGCGGGCTCGGGAGCGGTGGTCACCGGTTGACGGGCTCCAGGATCTCCCGGCCGCCCAGGTACGGGCGCAGCAGCTCGGGCACGCGCACCGAGCCGTCCGCCTGCTGGTGGTTCTCGAAGATCGCCACGATGGTGCGGGGCACCGCGCAGAGCGTGCCGTTGAGCGTGGCGAGCGGCTTGACCTGCTGCTTGCCGTCCTTGTTGGTGCGCATACGGACCGACAGGCGGCGGGCCTGGAACTCGTCGCAGTTCGAGGCGCTGGTCAGCTCGCGGTACTTGCCCTGGGTGGGGATCCACGCCTCGCAGTCGTACTTGCGCGAGGCCGATGCGCCCAGGTCGCCGGTGGCCACGTCGATCACCTGGAAGGGCAGCTCCAGGCCGGTCAGCCACTGCTTCTCCCAGTCCAGGAGGCGCTGGTGCTCGGCCTGCGCGTCCTCGGGGTCGACGTACGAGAACATCTCGACCTTGTCGAACTGGTGGACGCGGAAGATGCCCCGGGTGTCCTTGCCGTACGTGCCGGCCTCGCGGCGGAAGCACGGCGAGAAGCCCGCGTAGCGCAGCGGCAGCTGGTCCGCGTCGACGATCTCGTCCATGTGGTACGCGGCGAGCGGTACCTCGGAGGTGCCGACGAGGTAGTAGTCGTCCTTCTCCAGGTGGTACACGTTCTCCGCGGCCTGGCCGAGGAAGCCGGTGCCCTCCATGGCGTGCGGGCGCACCAGGGCCGGGGTGAGCATCGGCGTGAAGCCGGCCTCGGTGGCCTGCGCGATGGCGGCGTTGACGAGCGCGAGTTCCAGGAGCGCGCCGATGCCGGTCAGGTAGTAGAAGCGCGAGCCGGAGACCTTCGCGGCGCGCTCGACGTCGATGGCGCCGAGCGCCTGGCCGAGCTCCAGGTGGTCCTTGGGCTCGAAGCCCTCGGCGGCGAAGTCGCGCGGGGTGCCGACGGTCTCCAGGACGGTGAAGTCCTCCTCACCGCCGACGGGCACGTCGGGGTGGACCAGGTTGCCCAGCCGGAGCAGCAGCTGCTGCGTCTCGGCCTTGGCCTCGTCCTGCTCGGCGTCCGCGGCCTTGACGGCGGCGGACAGCTCCCCGGCCTTCTTCAGCAGCGCGGCCTTCTCGTCGCCGGTGGCCTTGGGGATGAGCTTGCCGAGCGACTTCTGCTCGGCACGCAGCTCGTCGAAGCGGACGCTGGAGGTCCTGCGCCGCTCGTCGGCGGAGAGCAGTGCGTCGACGAGCGCGACGTCCTCTCCACGGGCGCGCTGGGACGCGCGCACACGGTCGGGGTCCTCACGGAGCAGGCGAAGGTCAATCACCCCACCAGGCTACCGGGGTGCGGCGCCGGCGCTCGACGCCATATTTCCCCGCGTGGCGCTTTGTCCGGTTTGTGGATATTTGGAACTTTTAGGAATTCTGCGCCATGCGATGCGATACGGCGGTATGGCGCGGGGTGCGAGAGGAGCATAAGGGGCGGACGGGAAGTCGGCGGGGGGGGAGCGGGGGGTGAGGGAGTCACGGGATGTGGTGCGGGCGGCCGGAAAGTGGCGGAAAAAATCGTCAAGGAAATCTTGCGCCGTCGCCGGTACGGGGGTATTCGCGCCGCTTGCGGCGACCCGCTTCCCTTGTGGACGGCCGGAGTTGGCGGGTGGTGGGCGGTGGTGGGTGACGGAGGTTGTACCCAGGGTTGTCCACAGGGTTGGGGGAGTTCCGAAATCTTATCCACAGGCTGTGTGTGGGAACTGTGGAAGTCGGAAGGTTTGGTTCCACTTCAAGAAACCGTTGCCAGAGATTCACCGGCGAAACCCTTTGCCGACGCTCTTTCGTGTGGCATTTCCTCGCCCTAAAGGATTGTTCGCGTGAATTGCGCTGACGCGGACAGGCTGTGGCGCTGTGGAGGGCTCCGGGGGTCGGTAGAGCAATATGTCGACTCTGTCCGAGTTGGAGCGGCCGTCGTGTCGACTTGTCCCCAGGTCGAGAACAGGGCCTGTGGATAACTTTGTGGACAACGCCAACGCCCCAGCCCAGGCCGCACACAACCCCGCGCAGGCCGCTCGGCGGACATCGGCGGCCTGCTACGGCACCGCCCGCCCACCGGTTCCCGGCCACCATCGCGGCACGAGGCGCCACCGAGGGCGGCACCGCGTCACCCGGCTCGGCGCCGAGCCGTCAGCCCCGCCCGTCCAGGCAGCGCGTCAGCCAGTCCGCCGCGTCCGTGAACGCGTCGTCCGCCGTGTCGGGGCGCACGTTCGCCCGTACCCGGTCCGCCCGCGGGTACGACCCGAGGAACCGCACCTCCCGGCAGATCCGCTTGAGCGCCATCAGGACCTCGCCGACCCGCCGGTCCGTGAGGTGCCCCTCGCAGTCCACGGAGAAGCAGTAGCGGCCGATGCCCTCGCCGGTCGGCCGCGACTCGATGCGCATCATGCTGACGCCGCGGGCCGCGTACTCCTGGAGCAGTTCCAGCAGCGCACCGGGGTGGTCCTCGCGCAGCCACAGCACGACGGAGGTCTTGTCGGCGCCGGTGCGGGCCGCCGGCCGGGCGGGGCGGCCCACCAGGACGAAGCGGGTGGCCGCGTTCTGCGCGTCGTGGATGTCGGTGACCAGCGGTTCGAGGCCGTACGTCGCCGCCGCGAACTCCCCGGCGAAGGCACCGTCGTAGCGGCCCTCCTGGACCAGCCGCGCGCCGTCCGCGTTCGAGGCCGCCGACTCCCACACCGCCTCCGGCAGGTGTTCCGCGAGCCACTTGCGCACCTGCGGCTGGGCGACCGGGTGCCCGGTGACCGTCTTGATGCCGGTCAGCTCCGTGCCGGGCCGTACGAGCAGCGCGAAGGCGATCGGCAGCAGCACCTCGCGGTAGATCATCAGCGGTTCGCCGGCGGCCAGTTCGTCCAGGGTGGTGGTCACCCCGCCCTCGACGGAGTTCTCGATCGGCACCAGCGCGGCCGCCGCCTCACCGGCCCGTACGGCGTCCAGCGCGGCCGGTACGGACACCATCGGGACCAGTTCACGGGTGGCGGACTCCGGGAGCGTACGCAGCGCCGCCTCGGTGAACGTGCCCTCGGGCCCCAGATACGTGTAGCGGCTGACCGACATTCCCTCTGACTCCCTCACGCTCCGGTGGGGACCGCCGAACCGATCACCCGCTCGCCACGTTACCCGCACCGGCCGCCCGCCCCGGCCGGAAGCCGGAGACCCACGGACCTCAGAGGACCCACCGGGGACCAGAGACCCATCGGGCCCCCTCACCCCTCCAGCAGCGGCTGCCCCACATACCCGCCCGCCACCGCGGCCGGCGGCACCGCGAACAGTCCGCTGGCCTCGTGCCGCAGGAACGGCGAGAGCGCGTCGCCGCGGTCCAGCTTGCGCTGGATGGTGACGAAGGAGCGCAGCGGATCGGCCTGCCAGCAGACGAACAGCAGCCCGGCGTCCGGAGCGCCGTCGTCGCGGAACCCGTCGTGGAAGGAGTACGGCCGCCGCAGCATGGCCGCGCCCTGGTTGGACTCCGGCGCCGCGATCCGCGCGTGCGCGTCGGCCGGGATGACCGGCAGCCCGTCGGGGCCGTTCTTGTCCAGGTCCATCTTGGTGTGCTCATCGCCGCCGGTCAGCGGCGCGCCGTCGGCCTTGCGGCGGCCTATGACCTTCTCCTGCTTGGCGAGCGGCTGCTTCTCCCAGTCGTCCAGCAGCATCCGGATGCGGCGGACGACCGCGTACGAGCCGCCGCGCATCCAGGCGTACGGGCCGCTGCCGGCGTCCCGGCCGACGAAGATCCGCTCGTCGAAATCCGAGTCCGTGGGTTTGGGGTTGTTGGTGCCGTCCACCTGGCCCATCAGGTTGCGGGCGGTCATCGGGCTCGCGGTGGCGCCGGGTGTGCGGTTGAAGCCGTTCATCTGCCAGCGCAGCCGCGCGGTGTCCCCGGCCTCCTTCTGGAGGGCGCGCAGCGCGTGGAAGGCGACCAGCGCGTCGTCGGAGCCGATCTGCACCCACAGGTCGCCGTTGCTGCGCCCGGCGTCGAGCGCGTCCGAGGAGAAGTCCGGCAGCGGTTCGAGCTGGACCGGGCGGCGCGCGGTCAGCCCCGTACGGTCGAAGAAGGTGCGGCCGAACCCGAAGGTGACGGTGAGCGAGGACGGGCCCGCGTCCAGCGCGACACCGGTGTCCGCGGCCGGCGCGCGCCCGGCCATCAGCTCCTCGGCCGTACGGGACCAGCGGCGCAGGAGTGCCGCCGCGGCTTTGCGGTCGGCGCCCGGCGCCAGGTCGAAGGCGACGAGGTGGCCGCGCGCCTGGAGGGGCGTGGTGATGCCCGCCTGGTGCTTGGCGTGTTCGTCGCGGAAGGCGACGGTGGTCGAGCCGATGCTGCTGAGCGCGGCGGGCGGGTCGTCCTGCGCGGCGGCGACGCCGATCGCGCCGCCCGCGGCACCGGCGACCAGGCCCGCCGCGCCGGCGGCGCCGACGGTGCCCAGCAGGCGGCGCCGGGACAGTTCGAGGGTTTCGGGGCGTTCAGGACCGGCACCGGTCCCGGTGCGGTCGCCGGAGGGGGAAGCGGTGGTCGTCATCAGTTGATCTTCACGTTCCTGGTCTCGGTGACCTGGTCGATGTCGGAGGTCCGCACGACCAGGGAGAGCTGCCACTGTCCGGGCACCGGCAACTGGACGCCGCTCGCGCTCCAGTGTCCTTCGCTGACGTGGTCGAGGGTGACCGGCAGCGGCCCGAGCTTCTTGTCCTTGAGGGTGAAGGAGATCTTCACCTCGGGGATGTCCTGGGTCCGGCCGTCCGGGTCGGCGATCCGCAGGTGCAGGGCGTTGGCGCTGCCGCTGCGGCCGGGGTCCAGGTCGACGCGCGCGGTGCCCTTGCCGCGCGCGCCGCCGGTGTCGAACGGGATGTTCAGCACCTGCGGCTGGTTGGCGTCGGCCGACTGCCCGGCCGCGCCGACCGCCTTCACGGCCTCCTCCGTACGGGCCGGTTCGGTCGAAGTGAGCACGGTGGTGACGGCCAGCAGCACCACGGCGACCGACGCCTCGGCGAGTACGGAGCGGCGCAGCCCGGAGCGCTCCGGGTCGGCGTCACGGATGCGCTTGGTACGGGCGGTGGCCAGCGCCGAGCGCTGGCGGGCCAGTTGGGCTGCTCGTACAGGGTCGACATCGCGGGCGGATTCACCGGTGCCCCCGGCGGCGGCAGTGGACTCCGCGTTCGCTTCCGCGCGCGCCGACACGCTTTCCAGTACGGCGGCGGCCTCCGCCTCGGGCGCCGGACCCTCGCCCAGCC
Organism: Streptomyces sp. NRRL F-5755; assembly: GCF_001279365.1. Taxonomy (NCBI): domain Bacteria; kingdom Bacillati; phylum Actinomycetota; class Actinomycetes; order Kitasatosporales; family Streptomycetaceae; genus Streptomyces; species Streptomyces sp. NRRL F-5755. Next base: position 53,805 of record NZ_LGCW01000277.1, read on the forward strand.
GCGCCGTCCAGCGCCGCGAGAACCAGGCCACGCCCACGAGGACGACGACCAGCGCGACCTTGATCAGCAGCAGCCGCCCGTACGAGGTGTCGGTCAGCGCCCGCCACGTACCGACCTGCCGCCACGACTGGTAGACGCCGGTCGCCACCACCACCAGGACGGACCCGAAAGCGAGCCGCGAGAACCGCCGGACACCGGAGCGGGCCACGGACGGGCCCTTGTAGAGGGAGACCAGCAGCGCGGCCAGCCCGCCGAGCCAGGCGGCGACGGCCAGCAGGTGCAGGGCGTCCACGGGCATGGCGACCGCCGTCTGCAGGCCGGTCGAAGCGTGCTCGGCCATCGCCCAGGTCGCGGCGAGGCCCACGGCCACGATGGTGCCGCCGACGGCCAGGCCGAAGGTGAGGTCCTTGCGGTGCTTGGGGGTGGAGGAGTTGCCGTGGTCAGGGGTGGAGGGGGTGGCGTGGTCCGGGCCGGCATCGGCCGAAGCGTTCGCGTCCTCGGTCCGCCGACTTTTCTCGACCTGTCCAGTAGCTTCCTCGGCCGCCTTGGCTTCTTCGGCCTCCCCGGCGCGCTCGATCTCCCCCGTACGCCCCTCATTCCCCTGCGCGCGGGCGTACGCGCCGAAGAGGACGGCCACGAACAGGGCCGCGGCAGCGAGCAGCAGCAGCCTGGCCACCAGCGCGGCTCCCGGCTTGGTCTCCAGGACCTGCCGGAGTCCGCCGAGGTCGAAGACGTCGGCGAGGTCCCCGGACGTGGTGTATGGGGTACGCAGCAGCAGCATCGCGATCGTCGCGGCGGTCAGCGCGGCCCAGCCCCGGGAGACCAGGCGCTGTACGGACCGTACGCGCGCGGCGGCCGGGCGGCAGACGAGGACGAAGGCCGCGCCGCCCACCAGGACGACGAAACCCGCGTACGCGATGTAGCGCGCGATGCCGTACAGCGCGCCGACCACACCGCCGCCGGCCTCCTGCTGCGGCAGCGGGGCGCTGGTCTCGGACGGCGCGCCCACCGAGAAGGTGAAGGCGCCGGAGACCGGGTGGCTGTCGGCGGAGACCGCCTGCCAGGCGACGGTGTACGTGCCGTCCGGCAGGCCCGGCGGCAGCCCCGCGCCGTACTTGACCGTCTCGCCGCTGCACAGGTCGCGCAGCTTGCCGCGGTCGACCCGCTTGCCCTGCGGGTCCAGGACCCGTACCGAGTCGTCGTCCATCGCGACGCCCTCGGAGAAGGTCAGCGTGACCTGCTCGGGTGCGCTCTGCACCACCGACCCCTGCGCGGGGGTGCTGCCGGTCAGCGCGGCGTGCGCACTGGCCGGTGCGGCACCTCCGAGGAGCACACCGAGCAGCGCCGCCGCGAGCACCAGGAGGCGCAGCGCGGACCGGCGGGTGCGCGGGGCGCCTTTGCGGCGTGCGCCCGGAGCGCGGGCGCCGGAGCCCGGTGCGCAGAGGACGGTGGTGGTCATGACGGGCGCCCCCTACTTCTTGGCGTCGTGCTGCGAGTGGCCTTCGGTGGATCCCTCGTGCTGCGAGCCGTCGTGCTGCGTCGAACCGTGGTCCATGGAACCGTGATCCATCGAGCCCCCGCCGCCGGAGCCCGTCTTCGCCCCGTCGTTCTTCGGGGTGTAGGTGCCGGACTTGACCGGGACCTCGACCTTGAGCGGCTTCGACTTGTCGAAGTGCAGCTCGACGGTGACCCGCTGGCCCTCGGCCGGCTTCTTCTTCAGGCCCATGAACATCAGGTGGTTGCCGCCGCGGGCGAGTTCCAGCTCGCCGCCCGCGGGTATGTCCAGCGACTTGACCTCCTCCATCTTGTTGTCCTTGGTCGTGTGGATGGTGACGCTCTTGGCCACGTCGCTGGTGACGGAGGTGAGCCTGTCGGCCGTATCGCCGGAGTTCTTGATGACGAGGAAGCCGCCGGCCATGTTCTGGTCGACCGGCTGCGGCATGTAGGCGCCGGAGACGGAGAGCTTCGGCGCGCTGTCCCCGCCGCAGCCCGCGAGGGCGAATCCGGCGGTCAGGGCGAGGGCGGCGGCGAGGGTGGTGCGGCGGTTCACGGGTTCTGTCCCTTGATGATCTTCGGAAGTGCCTTGGAGTAGTGGTCGACGCCGGCGTCCTGCATCCCCATCCAGTGGATCTTGTCGTCCTTGGGGGAGCTGAGCAGCACCTGCGCGCCGTGCGTGGAGACCACGTCGCCGTTCTTCTTCTTGACGGGCTTCTCGATGCCGATGTTCACGCTGCGCGCGCCGGCCTGGATGGTGTCGAACGAGCCGGTCAGGCCGACGAACTTCTTGTTGATGCCGCCCAGCCACTTCTTGAGGGCGGCCGGGGTGTCGCGCTCGGGGTCCGACGTCACGAAGACGACGCGCAGATCGTCCTGTTCGGCCTTGGGCAGCTGCCGCATCGCCACGTCGATGTTGTTCATCGTCAGCGGGCAGACGTCCGGGCAGTGGGTGTAACCGAAGTAGATCAGGGTCGGGTGGCCCTTGGTCTTCTCGATCAGGTCGTACTTCTCGCCCTCGGTGTCGGTCAGCACCAGGTCCGGCTTCTCCATGGGCTGATCGAGCGTGACGATCGGCTGGGAGCGGGTGCCCCCGGAGACGCTGGCGGCGGGCTTGTCGCTGTCGCCGCCGCCGTCGCAGGCGGCCAGGGTCAGCGCCGAGGCCAGCGCGACGGTGGCGGCGATCAGATTCCTACTACGCATTGCTGTGTGTCCCGTTGGTCAGGAGCGGGGTGCCGGACCGGCGCCGCGCGGGCGCCGTTCCGGGCACGGGGTCGGGTCAGGCGCCACGGCGCCGGCCGGCGAGCACGCCGAACGCGATGCCGATGATGCCGACGGCGATGCCGGCGCCGCCCAGGACGCGCGCCGTGGTGTCGCTGCCGTCCGCGGCGGCCTGCCGGGTGCCGCCCGCGTCGCCGCCGGCGTTCTTCGCGTCGGCGCCGCCGGAGCCGTGGCCGTCACCGGACGCGGGGGTCAGCTTGAGCACCGGCGCCGGGTTGTCCGGCTCCGGCGCGCCTTCCTTGGCCGGCTCGATCCAACGTACGACCTCGTCGTTGTCGTACGTCTGGAGGGCCTTGAAGACGAGCTGGTCGGCCTTGGGAAGCTGGCCCACCGAAACCGGGAACTGCTGGAACTGGCCCGGCGCGATCTTGCCGCCGTCCGCGGTCCAGGTGATCTTCGAGACGGCCTCGGTGAGCTTCTTGCCGTGCGTCTCCAGGGGCTTGTCCAGCTTGGACTTGGTGACGTCGATCTTCCAGCCCGGCACCGGCTGCGGCATCGCGGACGCCAGCGGGTGGTCGGCCGGCAGGGTCACTTCGAGCTTCACGGTCGAGGCGTTGTCGCGCTCGTTGGGGACCTTGAAGTTGATCGTCGCGTAGCCGCCCTGCTCGGCCTGGCCCGGCTGCACGCTGACGTGCGCGAAGGCGGGTACGGCGAGCAGCAGCACGCTGCCCGCGGCGAGGCCGCCGACGACGGGCAGGCGGCGGGCGAGCCGGCCGCGACGGCCGGAGTCCGCGGTGCGTGCGGCGGACGGTGACGGTGCGGCAGTGGGCTGTGACGGTACGGCGGTGTACTCGGACATGGCGGAAAGCACTCCACAGGCAGGAGGAAAGAGGGAAGGAAACGGCTGGCGCGCGTGCGGCGACGACGGCGCACACCGGCTCCTCCCGTGCGCCGGGGCGTGCCCGGCCCTGCTGCGGGATGTGCGGTGGGATGTGCGGTGTGTCGTCAGGCCGCGAGGGCCAGGGCGGGCGGGCCCCGCCTGACGACACTGTGCTGGAGGGCGAGTTCCTTCGGGCGGGCTTGGTCATCGCCGTACGAAAAACGCGCCACGGGACGGGCGTCCGCGGCGCCCAGGAGCCCGGCGCACAGGACGCGGACGAGCGCCAGCGTGCCGCGGAGCGCGCCGACGAGCGCTTCCGCCACGGCCGCCGCTTCCCGCGCCGCGGGTGCGGACAGCCGTACGAGACGCCACAGGGCGGCCTCGCCGCGGCGCAGCAGCCAGCCGGCGGCGAGCGCCGCGAGCAGGTGCGCCAGCAGCATCGGCAGCGAGGGCAGCAGCCCGTGCGCCGCCGGGGCCGACGTGACGGCCTGGTCCATGACGTGCCCGGCGGTGCCGGGGCCCGCCGGGCCGATCGCGGAGACGTCCAGGATGCGGCGCGCCTCGGCGCCGTCCAGCCGTCCGGCCCCGAGTCCGCAGGTCACATGCCGTGCGATGGCGATGGCGGCCTGGTCGGAGAGGCCGCCGGACGCCGGGGCGGCCATCGGCGCCGCGGCCATCCGGTGCTGGCCCAGCGCGAAGACGGAGTGCAGCGCGAGCTGCCCGACGGCCAGGGCCACGGCGATGCCCGGCAGGGAGCGCTCCCGGCCGGCCAGCGGAGCGGCGACGGCGAACACCGCCGCGCAGCCCACGCCCAGCGTCCACACGGGAACCGCGGCGCACGACCCGATCATGTGCCCGGCCGCGGACAGCGCGACACAGACCGCGGTGAACACCGCGGCCCTCAGCAGCCGCAGGTCCGCGGCGGCGCGCTCTTCGGGGTCGGACGGGGCAGTCATGGCCGCGCCATCATCCCACTGCGCCCACCGCTCCCGTACGGCAGGTCCGCCGCCCCGTACCCGGCGGATCGCGCCATTCCGGTACGGGCAGGTCAGGGCCGGGGCGCGCGCTGGGGGCGGCGCCGGTGCGATCACCACGGGCGCCGGGGCGCACGCGGGCGCATGCCCGGCCCGTTACACCGGCGGGCGTCGTCGGTACATCCGCCGAATGGGCGGAGTCACGTCCCGCGCACGCTTACGGACCATGCGCCCCGGCAATACGTATCGATATGTCGAGCCGCGACCAGGAGGCTGCAGCGATGAGCATCTGGTGGTCCCTGCATCTGCGGCGCGAGGCCGCGAGCGTCCCGCTCGCCCGGCGGCTCCTGCTGGGCACGATGGAGACGGCCGGGGTGGACCCGGACATCTCCCACGACCTGTCGGTCGCCCTCTCCGAAGCGTGTGCGAACGCCGTCGAACACGGTGGCGACGCCGCCACGGAGGACTACCGGGTCACCGCCTTCATCAACGGCGACACCTGTCACATCGAAGTCACCGATTCCGGTCCCGGTTTCCGGGAGCGGGCCCGCAGGCCCAAGCGCCCCGGACGGAGCGGAACGCCCGATACCGCCGCGCCGCCCCCACCCATGGCAGCCCCCGCCCCGGCCCAGGCCGAACACGGACGGGGGCTGTTTCTGATCGAGGCCCTGACCGACCACGTCCGCTACCGCAACCGCTCCGGGCGGTGCGGCGCAGTGGTCAGCTTCGACAAGATCCTCAAGTGGAAGGAGGAGGTGCCGCTGATGGCGTCGTGAGGGGGAGTTCCGCCCGTGGGCCGGCGCCGCCGCCCCGCGCGGACGCGACATGCCGAAGAAGTACGGGGAACCGTCGCCCGACGCGCTCCCGGACCGCGTGCGCTCCGTATCGGAATCCGCCGAGCGGCGCGGTCCCGCAAGGGGAGGACGTCCCCCGCCGCGTCCCCGGTTGCCGCGGGACCCGCGCACACTCCAGCTCTAACGCGAGGTGACTCGCGTTAGCGTTCTGGACGATACGTGGCCGGAACTCGCACTGCAATACGGAGCCGCCTTGAACACAGCGCAGCCACCTCCCGGCGCGTCCCGGCCGGGGGGACGTACCGCGCGAACACGGCAAGCCGTGCTGGACGCGGCCTTCGAGGAGCTGGGGGACGGCGGGTACGCGGCGCTCACCGTGGAGCGGATCGCCCAGCGCTCCGGCGTGCACGCCGCGACGATCTACCGCCGCTGGCGCACCACCGAGCGGATCGTCTGCGAGCTGATGGTCGACCTCAGCGCCGAGGTGCCGCTCCCGGACACCGGGGCGCTCGCGGACGACCTGCGCGCGCTGGCCCGCTCGATCGCCGCCTTCTACGCGGAGCCGCGCTTCCGCGGGCTGCTGGAGGCGGTGGTCTCCGCCGCCGCGCGCGAGCCCGCCGCCGCCGACGTGCTGCGGGAGTTCTTCGACGAGCGGCTGCGGCTGGCCGGCCGTATGGTGCACCGCGCCGTGGAGCGCGGCGAACTGGCCGGCGGCGCCGACGCCGACGAGATCATGGCCGCCCTGGGCGCGCCCTTCTACTACCGGCTGCTGATCGCCCGCCGCCCCATCGACCTGCGGCTGGCCGACCGCGCCGCCCAGGCCGCCTGGACGGCCGCCCGGGCCGGGGTCTTCACCCGCGGGCCGCAGGACGCGGAACCCGGGATCGCGGAACTCCGCAGCGCCGAACCCCGGAACGCCGAACCCCGGAACGCGGAACCCGGGAACGCCGAAGGCGGCCGGTGACCCCGCGCGGGGCCGCCGGCCGCCTCCGGTCAGCCGATTCCGTGTACGGCCGTGATCAGGCCCGCTGAGCGGTCAGCCGGGCCATCCACGCCTCGACCTCGTCCGAGCGGCGCGGCAGCGCGGCGGACAGGTTCCGGTTGCCGTCCTCGGTGACGAGGATGTCGTCCTCGATCCGGACGCCGATGCCGCGGTACTCCTCCGGGACGGTCAGGTCGTCCGCCTGGAAGTACAGACCGGGCTCGACGGTCAGCACCATGCCGGCCTCCAGCGTCCCGTTCACATACGTCTCCGTACGGGCGACGGCGCAGTCGTGCACGTCCAGGCCGAGCATGTGGCCGGTGCCGTGCAGCGTCCAGCGGCGCTGCAGCCCCAGCTCCAGCACCCGGTCGACCGGGCCCTCGACCAGGCCCCACTCGACCAGCTTCTCGGCGAGCACGCGCTGCGCCGCGTCGTGGAAGTCGCGGAACGCGGCGCCCGGCTTGACCGCCGCGATGCCGGCCTCCTGGGCCTCGTACACCGCGTCGTAGATCTTGCGCTGGAGGTCGGTGTACGTGCCGTTGATCGGCAGCGTACGGGTGACGTCCGCGGTGTAGAGGGTGTTGGTCTCCACGCCCGCGTCCAGCAGGAGCAGGTCGCCGGAGCGGACCCGGCCGTTGTTGCGTACCCAGTGCAGGGTGGTGGCGTGCGGCCCGGCGGCGCAGATCGAGCCATAACCGACGTCGTTGCCCTCGACGCGGGCGCGCAGGAAGAACGTTCCCTCGATGTAGCGCTCGCTGGTCGCCTCGGCCTTGTCGAGGACCTTCACGACATCCTCGAAGCCGCGCACGGTCGAGTCGACCGCCTTCTGCAGCTCGCCGATCTCGAACTCGTCCTTGATCAGGCGCGCCTCGGAGAGGTACACCCGCAGCTCTTCGTCGCGCTCGGCGGTGACCTTGTCGGCCAGCGCCGCCTCGATGCCGGCGTCGTGGCCGCGCACCACGCGGACCGGGCCGGTGGCCTCGCGCAGCATGCCGGCCAGCTCGCGCACGTCCGCGCAGTCCACGCCGAGCAGCGCGGCGGCCTCGGCCAGGCTGTTGCGGCGGCCGACCCACAGCTCGCCCATGCCGTCCAGCCAGAACTCGCCGTTCTCGCGGTTGGAGCGGGGCAGCCGGTAGAGCGTCGCGTCGTGGCCCTCGCCGTTCTCGCGGGGCTCCAGGACGAGCACGCTGTCCTCGGTCTGGTCACCCGTGAGGTGGACGTACTCGGTCGCGGCGCGGAAGTCGTACTCGGTGTCGTTGGAGCGGGTCTTCAGGTTGCCCGCCGGGATCACCAGGCGCTCGCCGGGGAAGCGGCGGGACAGTGCCTCGCGCCGCCGGGCCGCGTTCGGCGCCTGCTCGATGGGCTCCAGGTCGCGCAGCTCGGTGTCGGCCCAGCCCGTCTTCATGCTCGCGGCGAGCTCGTCCGACACGCCCGGGTAAAGGCCGTTCTTGCGCTGCTTGATCGGCTGCTCGTCCTCGTCCGGGGTCTCCGGCGTGAGCTCGTCGGTCACTATGCCTCCTTGTAAGACTGCACCGCGTTCCATCGTAAGTGCGAAGGGAACGGGGTCCAGGGGTCGGAAGCGGTGAGATATCGGACAGGTCGGGCGGGGCGGTACGAGGGCCCGTGGCGACGTCCGGACCGCGTACGCAGCCGCCCGGACGAAGCCCCGCGCGCCGTGCCGATCAGTGGACCGGCCGCGGCCCCTCATTCGAAGTACGCCGCGAGCAGCACCACGTCCTCCGGGGACTCCGGGTCGTCGATCCCGTCCGGCAGCAGCGTCCGCAGCAGGTGGTCCACGAGCGCGTCGGGGTCGTGGCGTACGGCCCGGGGGATGCCGGCGGCGGCCGAGTGGAGCCGGGCGAAGGCGCGGTCCATCGGTTCGCCGGTGCGGCGCAACAGCCCGTCGCTGTAGAGAAGAAGGGTTTCTCCTGGCGCCGGTGCCAGCTCCACGCTCGGCGCTTCCCAGCACGCCAGCATGCCCAGCGGCGCGGACAGCGAGGTCTCCACGTACTCGGTGCGCCGGTCGCCGATGATCAGTGGCGGGCAGTGGCCAGCCCCGGCCAGCACGATCCGGCGGGCGGCCGTGGCACTGCCCGGCCCGTACGTCCCGTACGCACCGGGTACGGTCCCCGGTGTACCCGGTCCGTGCGGCCCGCCCGGCGGTGCCTCCGCGAAGGCGAACAGCGCCGTGGCGCTACGGGCCGGCTCGGTCAGCCGCAGCAGCAGTTCGAGGTCGGAGAGGACCGCGACCGGGTCCTCGCCCTCCATCACCGCGTACGCCCGCAGCGAGGCGCGCAGCCGTCCCATGGCGGCCACCGCGCCCGGTCCCGAGCCGGTGACGGAGCCGACCGCCAGGCCCAGCGCGCCGTCCGGCAGCGGCAGCGCGTCGTACCAGTCGCCGCCGCCGAGCGGTCCGGTGCCGTGCCGTATCGCGAGCCGTACGCCGGGGACACGGGGCAGCCGGCTGGGCAGCAGCTCCTCGCGCAGTGTGGTCACGGTCTGCCGCTGGCGGTGCAGTTCCAGGAGGCGGGCGAGGTGGGCGGTGGCGTATCCGAGGTAGAGGCCGACGAGGTGGCGCTGCCGATCGGTGGGCTCGGCGGGTTCGTCGTAGAGCCAGACCGCGGCGCCGAAGCGGCCGACCGGGTCGGCGTCCAGCGGCACGGCGTAACTGGCCGCGTACCCGAGGCGCGCTGCGACCTCGCGCAGGCGGGGGTCGAGGCCGGGTTCGCCGGGGATGTCGGGCTGGGCGATGTCGCCGCGCCCGCAGGCGACACAGCCGGAGCCGCCCGAGGGCGTGCCGTCCGGGGGCGCGGGGGCCGCCGGAGCTCCGTCCGGGTGTGCATCGGGCCGGTCACGAGGGTGGTCACGAGGACCGCGCTCGCGTCCGTCCGGCTCGGGCAGTCCGTCGAGGATGCGGCCGAAGGAGAGCGCGCGGCGCGGCACGGTCTCGATGTGGCCGATGTCCGCCTGCCCCAGTCCGAGGCCGATGGTGGTGTCCGGACCCCGGCCGTCGCGCGGTTCGAGGACCACCATCCCGCGTCGGGCGCCCACCAGGAAGGCACCGGCGCGCAGCAGCTCCTGGAGGGCCGCTTCGAGGGTCTGTGTACGGGCCAGCCGCTCGGTGAGGTCGTGCAGCGTGGTCAGGTCGGAGATCCAGCCGGCGAGCCGGTCCTGGACGGCCGCGGAGCGGGCCTCGGGCGGGGTGTCCGCAGGGGCTGATGCGGTTGCGGACTCGGCAGTGTGCGTGGGGGCGGGAAGTGCTGGTTCGATTCCAGCCACTTTCGGAACGTGCGGGGTGGTCATGGCCGGCGGCTTACGTAGTGCCGCTCAAAGCCCCAGGTCAGGCCGCTTGGTGGCGAGGGATGCGGCACTTTGTTGAGTCGTGTTGAGTAGTGTTTCGAACTGCTCAATTTCCTCAATAGCATCGCAAACCCCCATGTCATGTTGCTCCGCTATCAATGCCTCCACATGTACACGCCCCGGTGACACGATGTCCAGCATTGTCCCCGTGGGGTTTGTGGTGTCAACGAGACGGGGAAGTTGGCCGGAAAATATCCCCCCGAACGTCAATTTGAGGTCGACTGGCGGCGTTCGACAGTGCGTCATCACCACCATGGCGGGTACGTACTCGGAAAGGTGCGGGGTCAGTTGGAGCCGCGCCGGAACTCTCCGACGGGCACGGGCGTCTAACACCTCGACGACCGCGCCGCACCGCACCCCCAAGTGGCGGATCTGCTCCACGGGACAAGCAAGCGCCATGCGCGCGCCACCCTCCGCCACGTTCCACGCTCGGCGTATGGCGTGATGCGCTGCTCCGTACACGCAGTGACCACAGATCCACGTGGCGTTCAGGGGTTCGCAGGAGCCGTGACACACCACGCAGCGGCATGAACCGGCATGTAGTGCGATGGACATAGCCCTCGGCGTTAACGGAAAGGAACGAGCGCTCATGCGCGAGATCCTCGGAAGGCGACGCAAGCTCCAGCTCCGGCGCGGCGGAAGGCAGGCACTGCTCGGTGCGGCACTCCACTGTGCCACCGAGTGGCAGTGGCCCGTACTCCCAGGCGTCGGACTGCGGACCGGCGGGAAACAGACGGGCGGCAAACCGTCCGGCGGGCGGCACGGCCGCGCCGAGCGCGGGACGCGCCCGTGCAGTTGTCCGGACCCGGACTGCGTGGTGCCCGGCGCCCACCCCTTCGACCCCGGCCTGTTCGCGGCCACCACCGATGCCCGCATGGTGCGCTGGTGGTGGACCAACCGGCCGACCGCGCCCCTCCTCCTGGCCACCGGAGGCCGTGCGCCCTGCGCGCTCAGCCTGCCGGCCGTCGCCGGCGCGCGGGCCCTGGCCGCCCTCGACCACTTCGGCGTCCGGGTCGGCCCGGTCGTCGCCACCCCCACCCGCTGGTCGCTGCTGGTCGCCCCGTACTCCCTCGCGGAACTGGGCGAGTTGCTGCACTCCCGGGACTGGGTGCCCAGTTCGCTGCGCTTCCACGGCGAGGGCGGTTACGTCGTCCTGCCGCCCTCGCAGATCGGCGCGGGCAAGGTCCGCTGGGAGCGCTCGCCGGGCACCGGACCGGCCGCCCCCTGGCTGCCGCAGGTGGAGACCATTGTGGACGCCCTGGTCACCGCGAGCACCAGTGCCCCGGACGGGGGAAGCCGGCTCGCGTACTGAAGGCGCGGGGTTTTCGCTCTCTGCCCCTCGGAATCCCTGCCTGTCGGCCCCCTGCCCCCGGAACCCCTCCCCCTGAAACGCCCCTTCAGGGCGCCACCCCCTCCCGGAACCCTCTCCGATCGTCCGGATCTCCTCCGACCGTCCGGATCACCGGCACCCCGAACCGCTCGCCGCGGCGCAAGAACGCGCGGGCGGTTCACTCGTATGAGTGTGAGCAGCCCGGTGGTGGCGGGGATTCGGGGGCGCGAGCCCGTTATGTGCCCGTTCCGGCCCGATATGTTCGGCGGACCGTCAATCCGGCGGTCAATCCCTCGCCCTGACAACCGCAGGTGGGTCTTATGGAGCGTGCGCCGAACCTCCGCATGATCGCGCTGGCCAGCACGGTGGCGCTCGCCGTCGCGCTGCCGCTGGCCGCGGCGACCGCGGGTCCGGCCGAATCTGAACGGTCGGCCCCGGACGGCTTCGCAACCGCTCCACAATCGGACGGTCGATCTCCGGTACGTACCGGCCTGCCCGGCACGCCGAGCGCGGGGGCGCGTACGGGTGCGGGCACGGGTGCGGCGCAGATGGCCGCCGGCCACCGGAAGGCCCGCTGCGGGCCGGAACTGGCTTCACCCGAAGGAGTGGAAGCCCAGACGTGTGTTCTCGCCGAGGGCGGCCGGTCCTGGGCGCGTATGTACTACCGCAACACGTCCGGCGGGCCCCTGCGGGCCGTACTGACCCTGATGCGGCCGGATGGCAGGACCGTACAGGCGTACTGCGAGATTCCGGCCGGTGACGAGCCCGGGACCTGCGAAACCCCGCGCGAGCCGACGGTCGGCGGAGGTGTGGCGCCGTACACCGCGGTGGCTGAGGTCGCCGACGCGCGGGGCGAGCGCAAGCTGCTGCGTGCCGGCAGCAACGCGCCGACGGACGAGCGTGGTTCGGACCAATGACGGTACGAGGGCGGGCCTGGTGCTCCGGGAACGTCCCTGGTGGCCCGGGAGCGGGCCTGCCGGCGCGGGAGCGGCATGCGGGGGCTGCGGGAGCCGGGCGGTCCGGAGCGGGCCGGGCGGGGCTGCCACAGGTCCGCCCGGGCGCCCTCCCGGGATCGGGCCGTAGCGGTCCGCTGGTCATCCGGATGCGGACATGGAAGCGCCCGGTCGCTGGCGACGGGGGATGCACCAGCGACCGGGCTCCTAGAACGGTAACAAGAGATCCGCGGTTCGCAAATTCGATCGTGGAATTCCGGACGCGTATTTACCGGTCGGTACGGCGAGTTGTGACCAGAGTCACGTTCCCGGTCACAGTCCGGCGGCCCGCGGCGCGCCCGTCGGCCACGGACCGCCGACCGCGGTCAGCTCAGCGTCACCTGACGGTTGGTGAGCCCGCCGCGGGCGCGACGCTCCTCCGGCGTCAGCGGCGCGTCCGAGGTGAGCGCCGCGGCGAGCCGCTCCGCGAAGGCGGCGGCGGGCTTGGCCACGTCGTCGGCGCTCATCCCGGACGGCAGGTCCCAGACCGGTACGACCAGGCCGTGCGCCCGGAAAGACCCGACCAGACGGGTGCCTTCGCCCAGCGAGGAGGTGCCGGCGGCGTGCAGCCGGGCCAGCGCGTCCAGCAGCTTCTCCTCCGGGTGGGCCATCACCCAGCGCAGGTGGTTCTTCTCGGGCGTCTCGCACCAGTACGCGCCCTCCAGGCCGGCCAGGCGCTCGGTCGGGATGGCCGCGGCGTTCGCGCGCTCCAGGGAGGCGGCGACCTCGCCCGTCGCGTTCTCGGCGTCCTCCACCCAGAACTCGAAGCCGCTGTGGACCTGCGGCTCGAACGGGGCGGCCGGGTCCAGCAGGTCCTGCAGACGCGGGCCGTCCGCCGCGGCGCGCTCGGCGGCGACCGGGGTGCCCGGCTCGGCGGCCAGCGCGCGCCGCAGCGTGTCGGCGAGGTCGCGGCTGAGGTCGCCCGAGGCGGTGTCGTTCTGGAGGCCGAGCAGGACGGCGCCGTTGTCGCGGCGCAGCGCGGGCCAGGCCATGGGCAGGACGGTCGCCAGCGTCACCGACGGGACACCCTCCGGCAGCCCGTCCTTGAGCGTCAGCTCGACGGTGGCGGCGGGCACCAGCTCGCGCAGCGCCACCCAGTCGCACTCGCCCTGAAGGCCCTCGAAGGGGCGCTGCACCAGCTCGGTCGCGGCGTGCGCCGCGGTCCGGCCGTGGCACGCCTTGTAGCGGCGGCCCGAGCCACAGGGGCAGGGCTCGCGTGCCCCGACGACGGGCACCTCGCCGTCCTTGATCTGCGGTGCTGCGGCCTTGGTCTGGGGGCGGCGCTTCTTGGCCATGGCGAGGCGTTCTCCTGGTCGATCCTGGGCGTACGGACGCGTTCCGGCGCGAGCCTAGACGACTGGGCCGCGCACCGCGCCGCGCACCAGGGGCCCCGGGCGTGCTTCCGCCTCACGGGCCGTCGAGGGGCCCGTTCACGGCCCGGGACCGTACGGGCCACCGGAATTGGTCCCACGGGACCGCTCGTCGCCGTACGGCCGTGTCGCCGCCACGCGCGGCGCCGGTACGGTCCCGCGGCGTACGAGCCGACCGCGGGGCGCGTATGCGGTACGGACGGCGCCGGCCGGGCTCCGTACGGGCGCCATGAGCCGCCGGACGGGGCCCGGGCGGCCCTGGTGATCCGGACCGTCCCGCGCCCCCGCCTCACCGGCCTCGGCGGCTGGCCTCACCGGCCCGGGCCTCAGCCGCCCGACAGGTCGAACTCCACCAGCGCCAGCTCCGGCCGCCCGCTGCCCGCTTCCCGTCCTGCGGCCGATGCCGGTTCCGGTACGGGAGCCGGCTCGCCGGTACGAAGGGCCTGCTCACCGGCCGGTTCCGGCATGCGGTCGGTGAGCGGTACACCGGATGCGCACCCCGGGGAGACCGGGGTGGGCCGCCCGCCGCGTGCTCCGCCGGTGAAGTCGGCGGAGAGCTCGGCCGGGAGGTCAACGCGCGTAGCGAACGAGCCGCGCAGGCCGTGCAGGGCGAGCAGGGCCCAGACCGTCACCTCGCCCTCCGTGTCCTGAACGCCCCATTCCTTGGCGAGGGACCGGATGATGGCGAGCCCGCGGCCGCCCTTGGCGGTGACCGAGGGCGTGGACGGCTGTGGCCGGGTCGGACCGCCGCCGTCCGTGACGGAGATGGTCAGCTGGCCGTGTGCGTCGATGCGCCAGGCCGCCCGTATCGCGTCCGGCACCGCGTCACCCGCGGCGCCCCGTACGGAACCGGCCGTCTCCTGCGTGCATATCGGACGTGCATACCGACATGAATTGCTCAGCAGTTCGGAAAGAATGAGTACCGCGTCGTCGACCACGGTGTCCTGGACACCGCTTGCCAGCAGTTCCTCTCGCATGCGCCGCCTGGCCGAACCGACCCCCGACGGACCATGGGGTACGGCCATGATCGACGCCGTCGGCACCTCTTGTGCCACCATCAACGCCACCCCCGAGACCTCCTTCGCCCCACGCCACGGGATGGATGCCCCAATGGCCTGGACCGGAAACCGGCCAGTCCCGGTGCGGTGACGCACTCGTAACGATCGGATACAGGTCGAATGCGCCGGTGCACTCCCTGTGACAGCCGTTAGTCCAGGCCCAGTTGGGCTCGTACCTGTTTGGGGCGGTTGGTGATGATTGCATCCACTCCCAAGCGTTCACACAGCTCGACATCCGCCTCATCGTTGACGGTCCAGACGTGCACCTGATGGCCCGCGCGGTGCGCCTTGGCGACGTACTCGGGATGGGCACGAAGGATGCGGACACCCGGCCCGGCGATGCCGACGCCGGGCGGCAGCCGGCCGTCGCGGTGGCGCGGCGTCAGGAACTGCATCAGGTACACACCAGGGATGTCGGGGGCCGCGGCCCGTACCCGGTGCAGCGACCGGGCCGAGAAACTCATGACGCGCACCGCGGGCGGAGCGTCGGCCGACGCCTTGGTGTGGCCGAATCTCGTCAGTAGCGCGACGAGCCGCTCCTCCACCTGACCGGCCCAGCGGGTCGGGTGCTTGGTCTCGATGGCCAGCTCGACCCGGCGGCCCGCGTCGGCGACGAGTTCGAGAAGTCGCTCCAAAGTGAGGACGGAGGTGCGCTCCGGGTCCTCGTGCTGGCGGTCCGGCGCCTCGCCGGCGGTGTCCTCGTCCTCCTTCCAGGAGCCGAAGTCCAGCGCCGCCAGATCGGCCAGCTCCAGCGCGGAGACCGCGCCGCGCCCGTTGGAGGTGCGGTTGACCCGGCGGTCGTGCACGCAGACGAGGTGGCCGTCCGCGGTGAGCCGCACATCGCACTCCAGTGCGTCGGCGCCGTCCTCGATCGCCCGGCGATAGGCGGCCAGGGTGTGTTCCGGCGCGTCCTCGGACGCGCCACGATGGGCTACGACGGAAATGCGGGAGGGGCCCGGGGTGCGGTCCCGCAGTGGGTACGCGGTGGTCACCGGGTTATCGTGCCATCGCTCGCGGGAGGGACGCCTTGTGCACTACCTGATCCGCATAACACCGGATGCGCGCGGTATGCCCGGGATAAAGGATGGGGAGACAGTCACAGCCTCGGCTTACGGCGGCCTGACACGTGGTGGGAAAGGCTTGCCCCCGGGACAGTCGCCGGTACCGCCTGCCCGTCGCCCGTACGCCAGGGGCCGTCCGTACGCCAGGGGCCCACGCCGCATCCTGGAGACCGAACCGCATCCTGAAGGAGAGGCCGGGCCGTGGCCCGGCACCGTCGCGAAGCTGAGGAGAGAGCCGTGAGCACCGAGAACGAGGGCGCCGCCGTCCCGCCGGAGGCCCAGCCGCCGTCGGCGCCCCAGGCGTCGGACCGCGCACCCGAGGCCGGTGCGCGTACTTCGGACGGCCCAGGTGCGCGCGATACGGCGGGTACGCAGGACGCCCCGGCGACGGGCAGCGCGGCGGAACCGCAGGGCGCGCCGGCGTCGGGCACGCCTGCCGCGGCAGCGCCTGAGGGCATGGCGGGGGCGCAGGCCACGCCGAGTGCGCCGGACGCGTCCGCCCCGTCGGGCACCGGCGAGAGCGGCCGGACCGCCACCCCGCCGGCCACCAGCGCGGCGACGAGCACGGCCGCGATCAGGCCGCCGTTGCGGCGCTTCTTCGGCGCGGGCGCGCCCGGGGCGCCCCACACGTCGCCC